>NZ_JBNDKT010000065.1:0-25080 GCF_050435685.1 Paraburkholderia sp. GAS448 | reverse complement strand
TCAGCAGGAAGATTGGCGAATAGTCGATGGGCGATGACGCCGGTGCCCTGGGATTCATCTTCATTGGGTGCCGGTCACCGTCGCCCCGTATCGCTATCCGGCCGTGAATTGACGGCCAGGTTGCATTGGATGGCGGTTCCTCGGCCATTGCCGCCATTCGGGCGGACCGGGTTCTACGTCAGTAGTGTGGCGGGTTGCTGCGGCAGTATCTGCCGAAGGGCACTGACCTCTCGATCTACAGTCAGGACGAACTCGATGCCATCGCCGACAGCCTCAACAGCCGACCTCGCGCTACCCATGCATTTCATTCGCCATTCGAGGTCTTCGAACGTATGCTCGCAACCGCTTCGATACACTCAGCTTCCATTCATTAGCCCCCTGTTGCGCTTCACCTTTGATCGCGCCAGGCGAAGCCTGGGAATGGAGGAAGTCCATGTGACGGAAACCACTCATTGGAGTCCAGAGGGTTCGACACCCTCCCGGTAAAGGCTAACCACCAGCCGGAAGCGAGCCTTGCATGCGAGTGCGGTAACGCACTACTTGAAGCGTAGGCAGCGGGTACTGAAGCCGTGTGATTGAGCCTCGATATGAAGTAACCGTTGGTGTCTTCATTTTTCAAAGATTGGGGACTGCACCGTGTGAGCCGTAATGGTGAGACTCACCGGGCCGACCGGGGTCTGAGAGCAGGGCAAAGGTACAAGGATGGATTCCCCAGGAACCTGGGAGGTCCTGTGTTCGACAGCCTTAACTGGCCCTGAGGCACGGGGCGATATAAACCGGGCCATACCCTGCGGAACTCTCCGCTGCAGGGAGCAAACATGGAGAAGAAGGGTTGGAGCGAAGAAGCGAATCCATAAGCGACTTCGTATTCGGCGCAGGAAGTCTTAGCGCCCTCGTAGTACTGATGACGCCGGGGAACGCCGCTCAAGCGGACCCGGTCGATGGGAAGGGGGGCGTCGTTGTTGCAGAATCGTTCGTGGGAAACACGGAGGTGCTTTGAAACCTGAAAGCGTGTCAACGAAACAGGAACGAATAGCCATGCTGGCGAGGAGTAGTCCCGAAATGGCGTTCACCTCGTTAAATCAGTACATCGACTTTGAGTGGGTGAGGTATGCCTACGACTGCACACGTAAGGACGGTGCTGTTGGGGTTGATGGTCAGTCCGGGGAGGATTATGCGGTGAATCTTACGCAGAATCTTCTCGGGCTCGTCGACCAACTGAAGTCAGGCCGGTATCACGCGCAGCCAGTCCGTCGGCATTTCATCGCAAAGGCGGACGGCGGGCGTCGTGGGCTCGGCATTCCCTCCTTCGAAGACAAAGTGGCGCAACTCGCCATCGTCATGCTTCTGGAGCCGATTTATGAACAGGACTTTCGAGACTGTTCGTTCGGTTTCCGACCTGGTTGCAGTGCTCACGAGGCATTGCGGGCAGTGTGGAGGGGGATTATGTACCGGGGTGGGCAGTGGGTGCTGGACGTTGATGTTCGGAAATACTTTGATAGCATCGACCAGGCCAAATTGAGAAAGCTCCTGGCCAGACGAGTCACCGATGGCGTAGTTAGAAGGTTGATCGACAAGTGGTTGAAAGCAGGCGTGCTGGAGGATGGTCAGCTGTTCTATCCGGACTCCGGTACGCCCCAGGGCGGGGTGATTTCGCCTTGCCTGGCTAACGTGTTTTTGCATTATGTTCTGGACGATTGGTTTGCTGCTGAGGTGCAGCCGCGCCTTCGTGGTCCGAGCACTCTGGTTCGCTTCGCGGATGACTTTGTCGTGATACTTGCGCACAGAGAGGATGCTGAGCGTGTCTGGCGGGTGCTCGAAAAGCGGTTGGGTAAGTACGGACTGGAATTACATCCGGACAAAACCCGAATGATTGATTTCCGCTTCCGACCTGAGTCCGGTCATGATGCTCGCCAGGAACCGTTGGCTACGACTTTCAACTTCCGCGGCTTCACCCACGTGTGGGTGACCTCGGAGAAGGGCCGGGCAATGGTACGGCAGTTGACCGCCAAAGATCGCGTTGCGCGTACGCTTAAAGCGATAAACCGGGTTTGCCGTAGTATGCGGACCCGGCCGCTTCGCGATCAACACCAGCGCTTGAGTCGGATGCTTAAGGGGTACTATGCCTACTTCGGCATCAGCGGGAATTATGAGCGCCTGGCGACCCTGCCGTATCAGGTCGCTCGCATCTGGCGCAAGTGGTTATCGCGAAGGTCGAATAAACGCTCTCTGCCATGGGTTGCCTTTGCGGGAATACTCCAACTATTCCCGTTACCGCAGCCTCGGATTGTCCCTCGATATGCCAAACCGTGAGCGAATCTGCACGATGAAGAACCGGATGCCTTAATTGGGCTCGTCCGGGTCTGTGAGGGGTGAGGAGGGAGACCTCCTTGCCTACTCGGAAACCGCCGTCTTCGCCGAGAAAGTTTCGACGAGTACGCCGAGAAAGGCGATGATTGCTGGCCAAAGAGTGCTCACGGCAACCTTCCGAAAGAAGACCATATAATTCCGCTCTTGGACCCGTTAGCCGTCAGAACCTGCTACACCCGTCAAGGTCTGCTCCGGCGAGTGTTGAATAGCCATCGCCCCCTCCTCGTAGCGCTTTAGTGCCGCTTCGAAGAGCTACCCCGACAGTGGGTTACGGTGCCACAACGAATGGAATCCCCTTGTCAAGAGAGTAGCGAGCACTTCCTTTGAAATCGTGCCCGCCTCCTGCAGGACAGTATCCAGATGTGACTGCAGGCCATGGGGGGGTGCCTGGGTTAGCGTCATAGGCTTTGAACAAGCCGTGGCACTTGTTGCACCATCGGAAACCCCCGATAAAATCACGCGACTCCGCAGGGTCAGCGCCCTCATATGGAATAGAATAAGTGACAGGGGGATCATATGCATGGCCTCCCCCACTGGGCAATAGCCGGTGGACGTGGCTACTTCCCATGCATAACCCCGCGGGCCTTCGCCTGCATAGAATAAACCTCGGCAGTTGATACAACGAGTCCAATATCTTTGAATAAAAGGTTCGGTCGGCCAGTCCGTATCCGCTTGGTAGTACTCTGTGCCTAGGACAGCAAAATGGCCACCGGGACCGGCCGGACAGATTCCTGCAAAGATCCCGCCCTCTTTGTGATAATCCCCTGGACCGAAGAAAACAATCTTGCACCTGCTGCACTTTCGCCAGCCATTCTCAAGGTTCATAGCATCGCTCCAAAAGTTTCGAGAACTCGTTAGTCGTCGACACCTATAGACCTATAGCTTGACGGGCACAGGTGATTTCCCCGTCGATCAGGCTTAAGCGGCCCTCGCTGCAATGATGCCCGCCGCGCGCTCGCGTGTGAAGTCGCGATACTTCCGCGTTTCAACGATGGTGCCGATCTTGTCTTTCTCCGAATCGTAGAGCGACGTCGAACCGGTCGACGCGATGAACTCGGCGGCCAGCGCGGAGCGCTCGTCGGGCGTGAGCGACGCGACTGCCGTGCGCGTCTGCTGCGCCTTTGTTTGCGCTAGCCAGGCCGATCTCCGCGATCTGATGAGGACGGGAACGACGTCGCGCAATGGCGTTTCGACACTGCGTGGCCGACCCGATGGACCGGGCCGACCTTCAACGCCAGCGCGAATGAGATCGCGATCGACACATTCGAACTGACGTGCGAATGGCTGGATCGAATCAAATAGGCATGTCGGTCGCTTCCGTACAAGAGCTGGAGGCTCCGGTGAACGGACCTCCGGCAGGTGAGGTCCGACGCCGGGAAGCGGAGATCTCCGCTTGGTGCTTCCCGGCGCATCACCGCAAGCCGCGGCCTTGCGGCGCTCCTGTGGCGCTCACTGAGGCGGTACGGGCAGGATCACGGTCCGCGCCCGCATCGGCTCGTCATGCTCGGCCATGACGATGACGCGCAACCGCTCGCGCCACGCGCGCTCGATCAGTTCCCGCATGGCGCGTTCGCGCGAGTGGAAGCGTCGCTTGTGGTCCTCGTCGTCGAGGATGAAGCCCTCGAAATCGCCGTAGCGATCGAAAACGACGCCGCAGATCTTGCCCTCGAAGACGCGCAGTTTCTCCTCGTCGCACTCGTGGCGATGGTGATGGCTGGGCTCGCCGTGCCCGCCGGTGTGCGCCGGCGGCGCGCCGTGCAGCGACGGCGGAATGCTTGCGGCATTTCCGCCCGAACCGTCCACCCTTCCGGCGACATAGTCGATGTAGCGCTGAAGCACCGGACGCCAGCGATTGGCTGCCCCCAGCATCGCCAGCCGCGCCTTGAGGATCGCGAGCGTATCTTCCTCGGGGCGTAGCATATGCGCCTCGGTGGTCACCGGGATCTTGATCTGGAAAGCGCCGGCGACATAACGGTAATCCGCCGCTGGCGGCGGAGCGGAATCCGCGGGTTGCGCCGCCTCACCGGCGCTCTTGCGGATCACAATGGGCGGCGGCGTAGCGGTGGCCAGCCGGCGCACGAGGATATTGAACTCCTGGCCGGCCTTCACCCCGATCGGCAGATCGACCGTGAGTAACCCGGCGAAGGTCTTTCCCGCCGCGGCCGGGATCGGCACATAGGTGACGCCTTTCACCACCGGACAGGAAATGGTGTTGGCGTCGCTCGCGACGAGGCGATGCTGGCCATAAAGCCGGCTGGCGAGCGCGAGCACCTCGGACGCCGCCACATCCGGCCAGTAGATGTGCGCTGTGCTGCCCGCCGGTGTATGCCCCCAATCGATCATCAGTTCGTCGGGCTGGCCATTCCATGCGCCACCCGTGCCGACGAAGGCCCTGCTCGGCCGCGTGTCGAAGGCCTGTGGAATGCGATGCGTCGGCTTGGGCCCCGGATTGCCAGAGAGGGTGATTTGGAGATTGCGCTGCGCCAGCTTGTCGGTGTTGCCGGGATTGGTCGCGACCCCTGCCTGGAACTGCAGTGGCGCGCCGTCATAGGCGATCTGCGCGACGAGGCAGTGATGCGTGCCCGCGAGATGCGCCTGGTTCGAGGCATCGTAGACATCGAGGAAGCAGCCGTAATAAGCCCAGACGGAATCGCGCCCGGTTTCCACGGGGACGGAAATGTCGCGGATATTGTTGTTCGCGGTCGTCGGGTCGTAATCCTTGGAGCCCGTCTGGTCGATGGCGAAGAAGGGCTGCGTGCGGATCGCCTGGCCCGAGGGATCGTTGGGCAGGCTGGCGGAGGAGGCAAGCGGCGCTTGCGGCAAGGCCGGATAGGCAGGCGTGCTGAGATAGGTTCCGGTGGGATCGAAATCGGTGTCGCACGAGGGCGCGGTCCAAAGGCGGAAGAACACGCGCACATTGGTCGCCGCTCCGGCCGATCCCTGGTTGTCGGTCATCAGGCGGACGCGGGCTAGGGCGAAATTAAAGTTCGCGTTGTGCGACGCGTCCGTCGGCGTCACGGAGGAGTCACCGGTCTCGTAGCCGCTCTGGTCGACGAGGCCGTTGAGCGGATCGGGCGAGGTCGCGGGGACCGGTCTGGTATATGCCTCGTTCCCGTTGAGATAGCCAATCAGCTGCTGGATGTGGTCGTAGGGCGACTGGCCGGCGGTGAACACCGGGGCCGCGCCGTCGCCGGGCAGTGCGGAGGCGCCTTTCGCCAGCGAGAAGACGCGCAGGTCCTGGCTCAGCCAGGACACCGCATTGGCGTCGGTGGGATCGATATTGGAGAAATAGGGATCGGCGCCGGGGACCAGCGCGAAATTCACCGTGTCCTGCGAATTCGGCGCGGGAACCGTGTCGCCGTCGACCTTGAATGTCGCGGTCAGCGGGTAGTCGGTGGAACTGGCCGGAAACGGCGTGACCAGCGGCGAGGCGAAGATCACGTCGAAGGAATAGCGGATGCGCTGAATGACGCTGGTGTCGCTTGTCTCGTAGACCGGATTGGGCTGCGCCGTGGTCGCCGGCGTCAGCGCGATAGTGATGCCGCCGAGACTGGCGAAAGCGCCGGTCGGGGTCTCGATCTCGACCTTGAACGAATTAAAGGTATCGATGCTGTAGCCGTCGAGCGCCACCCAGAACGCGCCGGAGAACACGCCGCCACTGGTCTTGATCGCTTCCTTCACTTCGTCGAGACCAAAGGTGTTCTTGTCGATGAGAAAGCGTAACGTGCCCTGCGGCAGGATGCAGGCGTTGTCGGCCGCGCTCCAGTAGCACTGGAGGTTAGCCTTGAGCCCGTTGATATTGATGATCGCATACTCGTTATTGCAGGTATCGCCGATCTCGTCGTTGACGATCGTCGAGCCGTCCGATCTCTTGCCGTCGACGTGCCAGGCATTGAGAAACGGATCGGTGCAGGCCTCCGCCAGTTCATGCGAGAACGTATTGACCACCCCGGTCGAGGCCGAGTCGGTCAGTGTTCCCTCGTCGTTGATCCAGCAGAAGGTTGAGGTCTTGCCCTTATAGGTGAAGTCCTTGTGTTCGCCGTAATCGGGAAGCGCATTGTTCAATCCGGGCGGGGTGACCACGGCATAGAAGCGGTTGTGCCCGTCCGCGGGAATGGGCACCGCCGGATTGGCGTCGAGAAACGCGGTAAGCATGTTCACGACGTCGTTGTCGGAATAACCGTTCGCCGGATCGCTCGAATCGTTGATCCATTTCCCGAGCATCGTGCCGGGACCGGTGAAGCCGTACTGACGCATTCCGGTCATGTAGGGGCCGGTCACGACGCCGGTGAAGGCCTGGTAATAGGTGTCGCTGGTGATCGTTGGCGGTGGTGTCGTGCGGCTCCAGTATTTGCCCCAGAAGATCACTGCGACCTCGACATTGGCGAACACGCCGCCGCCGTCATCGTGCGTCTTCGTGACGGTGTAGTCGGGGTTCTGGTGCGAATCGGCGCTCGTGGGCGGCATGTCCCGCGTAGGTTTGACGATCAACGGACGTCCAGTGGTGCGTGCGCGGTTCTTCATGGCTCGATTCCTTTTGATGAGGGCCAAAACCCGATCGGAATAACGTTTCCACGAGCCGATGGCGGCCCCCACGCGGCTAGACGCGATGGCGCTGATGAATCTTCTTCAGACGAGCGGGATCGGGGGGGGGCGGCGCGTTGCGGTCGTGTGCACCGCTGACTGGAAGACGACAACGTTGGATGGAATTTGAAGAGGGCGTGCGGAGGGCGCAGGCCTTTCGCGGCGAGGCGACTTGGGGTTGACCTGGATTTAAATGCGAATTCCGGGTTAGGGCGCTATAGGATTCACGGCGTTCTGCGCTCAGACCCTAAAAATATTTTTATTGAAATCAGATGCTTGGGTAATGATAGCGGCAGCCGCAGGGAGGGCGACGGCGTCGAAGCCCGCGGGTGGGACTGGCGTACCTCACTTTTTGACACATCTGACAAGCCAGCATATAGGGGCCTCAATGGGTGAATTCGGCCAGGAGCGGCCGTTCGCCAGCGCTCTCTGGTGGACATTCGAACGTCGGCTACGCTCAGGTACCGGCCATTGAGATACAGGCTCGATCCGGCAAGTCCTCGGCCAAAGCGGCCATCGGCGCTGCCTTCTCCGCGACCGTCGAGCTATGACCGCTTTCGCGCGAAGTCAGCGCCCGAAGTCGACCCTCTGTAGGACCGTCGCACAGGTTCGGACACTACGGCAGCTTCCGGGGAGGCAGCGGCCTTTGCCACCATGGATGCCATTGGCGAAACAACGGCCATACAGCAGATCAAGCCAACTTGGCATAATCGGCCGAAGTAGTCATCCGCGATGGATGCTCCTGGAACGGGTTATACAACTTGGATGCTCCTGGAACGGGTTATACAACTTAGCCGCTACACGCGTCTGGTCGTGATGCCCGCGCTGCGCTGCCTCACGCGCCTTTGCAAGCTACATCGCGCGATCAAGTATTCGCAGAGTCCGTTGCATTGCGTGGTACAAATCTGACATAGGATCAGCATGCCAAAAGAGAGGCCGCGGCATATCCGCGGCCTTGATCCGCGTAAACAGGGATCTGTCCATAGTTTAAGACGAGTCAAGGGCGTTGGGTGGGATTTCGACAAGCCATAGTTGTGTGGCGCGGGAACGAGATCTCCACAGCCAGACCCCGACCATCGATGCCACTACTAAAACGCAGTTGAGCTCCAAAGTGCTCCACAATGCGGACAACAATCGACAGGCCCAACCCGCTGCCGTTCGCTCGAGTGCCGGTCGCGCGAAAGAATCGGTCAGTGAGGCGCGCCCGATCTTCGGCCTTAACGCCGGGCCCGTCATCCCGGACCGTCAGCCAGGCCGCGTCGATGCCGCGTTGTACTACGACTTCAACTTGCCCGCCCACGTCGCCGTACTTGATCGCATTGTCGATCAGGTTGTGGAGCAATATGCCCATCAAGGTCGGCTCGGCGATGACTTCAATGGCAGCGTCTTCAACCAGCGTGACCCGGATTCCCCTTCGGAGCGCATTCTGCTCGCTAGCGACGACCGTGTCCCGGGCCACAGCTGTCAGCTCTACCGGTGAGTTGGCTATAGTCTCATTCTCGTCGAGGCGGGCGAGCAGCAGCAACTGATCGGCGAGATGCGCGCTGCGATCGACACCTTGGACGACACGCCGCATCGCAAGTTGTTGCTGCGCGACGTCCTGAGCGCTCAGCGCCACCTGTGCCTGTACCTTAATGCCAGCGAGCGGCGTCCTCAGCTCGTGCGCCGCGTCGGCCGTAAATGCGCGTTCGCGCTTGATCGAATGCCGCAGTTGGGACAAAAGATGGTTGATTGCATCGACGAGCGGACGCACCTCGGTGGGCGCTCTGCCCATGTCGATCGGCTCGAGTTTGCTGGAGTCGCGTGTGCGAATCGCTTTCTGCAACGTCTTGAGTGGTGCAAGACTGCGGCCAATGCTCACCCAGACGAGAAGCGCGAGAACTGGGAGCGCGAAGGCCATCGGCCGGGAAATGCGGCGCGCCACGCTTGCCGCGAGATCGCTGCGGCTGGCGGCGATTTCCAACACCTGTACGGTTCGCCCGGTCGATGCGTCGTGCAGCGTGTATGCTTGCCACAACTGGCCGCCGAGCATCAGCGTGCGCTCGCCAGCCTCAACGTTTGACGGAAGGTTGCCCGAACTCAACGACGCAAGTTCCGGGCTACTGGCGAGAATGCGGCCGTTGGTGTCGCTGACCTGAAACAGAAGATCGCGCAGCCCGTCGTCATCCTTGTCTTCATCGGGTGCATCGAAACGGGTCCTCGATATTGCAGCGAGATCGTGCTCATCCACCACAGCCAGGGTTTGAGCAAACTGTACAAGGCGAACGTCCTCCCATTCTTCAGCCTCCTGGGTCGCTGTATGATAGCTCGAAACCAGAGCAAAACTCCAAACAAGCACGATGCTCGCGAGCACCAACACCATTAGCCGGCGGCGTATCGAGGCCATCATGTTTGCTTCTCGACGACGTAGCCAATGCCGCGAACGGTCCTGATCAGGTTGGTGCCAAGCTTCTTGCGCAGGTTGGAGATATGCACCTCGACCGCATTACTTTCGATCTCCTCTTGCCATCCGTACAGGCTCTCTTCAAGACGGAATCGAGATTGCGGCATGCCCTGATGGGTGAGCAAGTGAACCAGCACCGCCCACTCGCGAGCGGTCAACGGCACGCGCTCGTCACCACGCAGAACGGTTCGTGCCGCCGGATCAACGGTCAAATCGCGATACCGGATCACCTCGACGCTACGTCCCTGCGTCCGGCGCAGAAGCGCGCGGCAACGGGCTATGAGCTCGGACAGGTCGAAAGGCTTGCCGAGATAGTCGTCGGCACCCGCTTCGAGACCGGCCACTCGATCGGCTACCGTACCTCTCGCGGTGAGCACGAGGACCGGCATATCCTTTCCGCCGTCGCGTAACCGCTTGAGGAGTTCCATTCCCGACATCCGGGGCAATCCGAGATCAAGCAGGATTAACGCGTACACGGTGGCGCTCAAAGCGAGATTCGCTGTCCGGCCATCTTGTGCCCAGTCAACAGTGAAGCCCGCCTGGCGAAGGCCCGCCTCGACACCGCTGCCGATCAGATCGTCATCTTCAACAAGGAGAACGCGCATAGCGATATGTCACACACAAGGGTTGTGCTTGCCGAGGTGCCTTCCCCTTTCCACGTTGTGGGCCGGGGCACCGTAAGTTTAACCACGTTGGACGACTGAAACACTGCGGGAGCGCCCTTAAGATTTTCTTCAGAATCGCTTGGTATCATCCCTGATGCTTCCGTCGCGCAAAGACGGCTCTCAATCCGATCCGTTCCCCAGCGCATCCGTCTTCATCACCACTCGATCGCAAGAAGGGAAACGAAAACGCGTTCAATACCTCCGCCAATTCACATCGTCGAGCAGCCCTGCGACGCGATCCGCTAGAGACATGTTTCGAGCCTGTCTCGTGACGAGAACACGTGCGGTCGCGTTTTATCCGGCCCATGCCGGGTTTGAGTCAGTTTGCTGCATGTCAATATCCTCTCCGGCGGAGTCGGTGCACTTGTTGGGCTGGGGCAAAAAGAACACCCAGCACGGATGCTACCGCTATTTCCAGATCGGAAATATATTATATAAATACGCACTCCTAATAATACATCTCATCCTGCATTTTGGGGAACTTCCCCCAGCGACATGCCGAGATAAATAGACGAGACTGGCATTCATGCAGAGGCGGAGCACCAACGGTCGCACGTCTACGCCAGCAGATTCCATGTCGGAAACGATTCGGTCTGGCTGGGAACTCTCACCGGTGGTGAGAGCGGACATGCAATGAAATGCGGCACGCGATGTACGCAGTTGAGTCGCGACATGCAGGATAGGTGACGTGAACGCTGTGTATCCCGCGGGGCTAATCGGAGAAACGCGGTACCTGGGCTAACGAACCGAAGGGTTGGATCCCCGTAAGGGGGGGCAGCAACGGTTGATGTTTGCGCCACGGTAGCGCTTGGTGCCCGCGCCTGATGAACTGCAGACCAGCAGTAGCAAGGGGATCATTATGTTGAATAGTCGCCTGTTTCGCACGGCTGCGCCGGCGCTGCTATTTCTCTTCTTCGCGCTACCCGTTGCCGCCCAGTCCTTTCGCGTGCAGTGTCCGAATGGGACGACGCTTCACAAGTCGCTCGACGGCAAAGTCGACTCGATGGCGGCAGGCGATCCGAACCGGCCATCGTCGGCAAACGCCAATCCGCAAATCAAGTGTCAGCATATCTCGGGCGGTGATGGCTACGCGACCATGGCCGACGGACAGCAGGTCTATCTGTTCGCGTTCGGCCCGCTGTCGGGTCTGGCCGACATGTCGGTGGGTCTGCCGGCCACCCAGCCCGCGTCGGTATTCAATGCACCGTACCTGGGACCGAATTTTCCCGGCGAAGCCGTCGTACCGAACAACGCGGCGATAAAGGAACCCGCCCTGATGATGAACAACGGGGTGCTGGCCGGACAGGCACCCGCGCCGACGATGGCGCTCGATGAAGACGACGAATTCTTCCTGACGCTGTCGAACGTCGGCATGATCATGCGCCCCGATCTGTTTGAGCAGCACACGGTGCATTTCCACGGCTACCCGAATGCTTCATCGTTTTTCGATGGGGTGCCTGACGCCTCGGTGGCGATCAATATCGCAGGCAGCTTCACCTACTACTACACGGCGCCCGATGCGGGAACCTACTTCTGGCATTGCCATATCACGCCGCCTGAGCATCTGCAAATGGGCATGGAAGGACAGCTCTATGTCCGTCCTCGTCAGAACCGGCTGAAAGCGGGCGCAAATCTCTACACCGCGCTGCACGACTACGAGTATCCATTGCAGCCGATCAGCGCCGCGGCGACGGCGCATTATCCAAACACTTCCTTTCCGCCCGAAGACTGCCGCAAGGACATACTCTGCTCCACGCCGCTGCCAGTCAAGGATTCCGGAGCCGTCCAGACGCCCGGCGCGCATTACGCGTACAACGATGGCGATGGTTCCACGCGCTATGACGTCGAATATCCGATCCAGATGATGGGCTTCGATCCGAACTTTCACTTCATCGGCATGACTTTCAATCCGGAGCCGTTTGTGGACATGAAGGACAAGTACTTCCTGCTGAGCGGCCGCGGCTATCCGGACACGATCGGCGTACCAGGCTATGCAGGGCTGCCGGCGGGGGCACCTAATCCGACTGCAGCGGGCACAATCACGACGCTCGACTCGGACGGCGTATCCCGCGTCTCGCAGCCAATCCCGACGCTCATCACAATCAACAAGACCGCTGGACAGACACGCGCGCTCCTGCGCATATCGAACCTCAGCGTTACCGAGTACCACACGCTCGCCACCGAGGGCATTCCCATGCTCGTGATCGGCTTCCATGCGCGTCTGTTGCGCGACATGGCGGGCGCGAACCTGTACTACACGACGAATTCGCTGACCATCGGTGGGGGCGAATCCGCGGACGTCATTCTCGATGTCACGAATATCCCGCCGGGGACGTACTTCCTCTACACCACGCAGCTCGATCACCTGTCCAACGATGCGGAGAATTTCGGCGGAATGATGACCGAAATACGCGTCCTATAAGAGGATCCCGAAATGAAATCATTAAAGGGGTACGGCGAGGTGATCGTCCTGGTAAAATCAGTCATACTAATGATTGCAATCGGTGTGAGCCTAGCGGTCGGCAATGTGCGGGCCGCAGTTCCGGGCATCACGGGCGGCACCACCACGCCGGCATTCAATTTGGTTGCCAGCGCCGGAACGACGTCGCAGCCGGACGGCGCATCGATCTATACCTGGGGCTACGGCTGCGGCAAGGCCGGGACCAGTGTCGGCCAGATCGCGCGGGCCGCACCAGCGGGCTTCACTCCTGCAGCGCTTGCGGCGATCAGCACGTGTCCGGTCATGCAATTGCCCGGTCCTACGCTGATCGTCAAAGAAGGGGATACGGTAACCGTCAACCTGACGAACGAGCTGCCCGTTGCCGCCGGCAACACCTCGATCATTTTTCCCGGCTTCAAGGTGGCAGCCACCCAGGGCGTTGCGGGCGTTCTTACGCGCGAGGCATCGCGCGGTCAGACGGTGACCTATTCGTTCGTCGCCACGAAGCCCGGCACTTACGTGTACCACAGCGGCACGCAAGCTGAGCTCCAGATCGAAATGGGGCTCTACGGTGCCCTGATCGTGCTGCCGAAGACGCCGCCAGCAGCCTGCCAGACGAGCGCGCTCGGATCGCAGACTGACTACCGGCTTTCCACCGCTGCGTACAACCATCCGCAATCCTGTTACGACCGCGAGTACCTGTTCCAGCTTACCGAGATGGACTCCAACATCCACGCCGCGGCACTTCAGCAGGTGAAAACGTGCGATGCGGCGATTGCGGCGAATGCGAATGCCCAATGCCTGCCCATCGCTGTCCAGACCGAGCCCTATCATCCCAACTACTTTCTGGTCAACGGTCGCTCCATGCCTGACGACATGGATGCCCCGTTCGCGCCCAATTACCCCAGCCAGCCGTATAACGGCAATCCGCACCTGCATCCGGGCGAAACCATGTTGATCCGGACCGTCGGGCAAGGCCGCATCCAGCACCCGCTGCACATTCACGGCAACCATGCGCGCGTGCTTGCACGCGACGGCAATCTGCTCGTGTCGACCGTCGACCAGACCAGTCTCGCAGGGCCGCTCATCTTCACGTTCCCGACTGTGTCGGGACAAACCGTCGATGCGCTTTTTCAGTGGACCGGCAAAGGGCTGAACTGGGACGTGTACGGGCACACTTATGCCGGCGCGCCCGCCGGGCCGAGCACGATCGGCAATGGCGACCCGCAGCCCTGCTATCCGGACACCACCGGCTATTTCACGAGCTCTAGCAATCCGGCAGCGATTCCGGCCGTCACGCCGAACTACGGCGAATGGTGCGCGGATCACAACAAGCCCATCCCGGTGACGCCGCCCGATCTGAATATCGTGACTGACGGCCTCTGGTATGGCGGCACGCCCTATCTGGGCCTGCAAACCATCCCGAGCGGCGGCGCGCAGTTCATCTCGACGCCGAGGCCGCCCGGCTTCGCGAGCCAGAACCCCAGCGCCGGCTATGCCTATATGTGGCACTCGCACGATGAGCGCGAGATAACGACCAACGACGTCTTCCCGGGCGGAATGATGATGATGCTGATCGTCGATCCTCCCGCGGCGAAGATCGACGAGACGCAGTGACGTGCATGCGCTACAGGAGCAGCGAGCATGAGATTCCTGACACACAGGGCGATATTGGGGTGGGCGGTTTGCGCAATGACGATGTGCGTGAGCGCATCGGTGTCGGCGCAATCTGTCACGACGGTCAACCTGACTGCTCAACGCATGACGGCTGCGCTGCCGGACGGAACCACGGTTCCGATGTGGGGCTACTGCACGAACGATGCAGCGCAGGGCGCTGCGCTCGGCGGCGGCAGCCTGCGCACGGCGAACGTGTGCTCGCGAACGCCTGCCGGCTCGACCACACCTGTGCCGAACACGGTCTGGGCACCGGGGCCGACCATCGTCGTGCCGGTCGGCAACAGCCTGCGCATCAACCTCACCAATAACCTGCCGTCGGGTACGCCGACGTCGCTCGTCATTCTCGGACAAATCGGTGGAAGCGCCGGGCAGCCGACGCGCGACGCCGATCCGATCGTACATCCGACAGTGACAATCACGACATGGCCGGCCAACGGACAGGCTGCGACGTCGGGCGGCTTCGTTCCGCCCCAGCAGGCGGCGCGGGCCCGGGCGTTCGCGCAGGAGGCGAACTCGGGCGCGACGGTGTCCTACACGTGGAATACGAACATCGCGCCGGCCGGTGCAAGCCCGATGTATCTGAAGCCGGGCACTTATCTCTATGAGACCGGCAGTCACCCGTCGCTGCAGGCGCCCATGGGCCTGTATGGCGTGCTGGTCGTGACGCACCCGCCGCTATATGAGGTCGAGGCGGCCGGCAGGCCGGATGCAGAAGTACACCTGTCGAACGATCCGCGAGCGATCGGCAGAGCGTTCCCGGGCGCATATCGGAACGCGGGACCATCGCTCGCGTCGCTCTTCGACGTTCCATACGATATGGACGCAGTGCTGCTGTTTTCGGAAATCGATCCGGTGCAGAACGCGGCGGTCGACGCAGCCGCCGTGGCCGCCACGAGCGAGACAATACGCTGGAACGACCCGCGATGCACGCAGTCGCAGAAGGCGGCGCCCACCGTGAACGGCACCGCACAGGCGCAGGTGCCTTGCTATCCGGCCGCGGTCAATTACGCGCCGACTTATTTCCTCGTCAACGGCCGACCGTTTGACCAGAGCGACCCGGCCGGCACGTCCGTGGCGCTTCCCGATCTCGTGGGAAGCGACCTCAACGCGCTAAGTGGCAACGTGCTCGTGCGCATGGCCAACGCCGGTCTGCGAACCCATGTGCCGACCGTTGTCGCCCAGCCGTTCCAGTTGATTGCCGAAGACGGCAACGTGGCGCCCGGAAATCCAAAAGGGCAGAACGAAGTCAACATGCCCGCAGGCAAGACGATCGACGCACTGGTGCGGCCGGCAAGAACGGCCACGTCCTATGTCGATGGCGCGTTCTCATTCTTCGACCGCGCCCTGGGCTTGACGAGCAATAACGAGACGGCGGGAGGCTTCGAAGGTTATCTGGTCATTACCACGGCGAGCACCGTCACCGCGGCGCCGGGCCAGTTTGCCACCGCGCTCAATCAGGCGATCGGCCGCAGCGCTAAACCCGCGGTGGCCCCGCAGGCCAATCCGGACAACTACACGTTGGCGCCGAACGCGACGACGTTCGGCAACAATGTCCTCGCCAACGACATTGGCGTGTCCAACGTCGTGATCAAAGGAACGACGCCGCCCGTGGGCGCGACGTCGACTTCCATCGCTCTCGCGCATGGCACGGTCACGCTCAACACCAATGGCACCTTCACGTACACGATTACGACTGCCCCGACCGCCACGCCCGCCAGCGACACGTTCACGTACTGCGGCAACAACGGCACCGCCTGTGCGCTGGTGACGCTGGCCTTCGAGGCAACGGGCGCCCCGCCTACCGCGAACGCACGCGTGTACGACAACACGGCGGCGAGCGCGTATCCGAGCCGGGTGGCTTCGTTGATCCAGGTGCCGCGCGGTGCCGGGCTGCTGGCTGGCGCCGTCGATCCGAACGGTTATCCGCTCACCGCGAAATTTTCAGGCACCGCACCCTCGTGGGTCACGTTGAACCCCGACGGCTCGTTCACGGCGACACCCTGTTCGACGGCTCCGGCAAACTGCACGTTCCAGTTCGTCGCAGCGAACTCGCAGGGCACGTCGAGCGCGGCGCAGACGGTAACCGTCGTCTTCCCCGCAGGCAGCGGGCTGCCTGTGAATCTGGTCGACGCGCAGAACGGCACGGCCTTGCCGAACGACTACAGCTGGATCATCGAGGAAGATCAGACGTGGCACAATCCGACGCCCGGCACGACGCCGCCCATCGTCAACGGGACGCCGCAGGTGAGCCTCGCGACCAGCTTCTTCCGCAGCCACATGCCCGTCGTGGCAGCGGGCTGCACGGGCCCGCTGAGCTGCGGCGATGCGCAATCCAACAACGGTAAGGCGGCGCAGGCAAGGCCACGGTCGATCCCGTCCGACGTGGCGCTGGACCCGACAAAGTGGTACTTCGTCTCGGTGCTGCCCGGCGACGCAGCGAACCCGTTCATCGGAGGCTACGCGAGCGATCCGTTGATCAATCCGGACTGCCTGAAGCCAAGCTCGCCCACGGCGAACGACGCCAGGTGCGGACACTCGATGAGCGGAGTGTCGGTGCCGCCGGCCACAGGCGGCACTTACCAGACGGCGACGATCAAGGTCGAGCCCAGTCCGCTGAAGCCGGCGCAGCTGTCCATCTATATCTTCGAGGACAGCAGCCCGACGAACGGCGACCCGGACGCCAACGAGCACGGTCTCGGAGGTTTCGAAATCGTCGTCTGGGACGTGGCTGGGCGCAGCGGTGACCCGGTCGGTCAGGTCACCTATGATGCGTTCAATCAGCCGCTGACGAACGCGCTTCTGGGCACGCCCGGCTGCCCGAACGTTTATAGCCCGACCGCTTCAGGCGTGTCGACCACGCATCCAAACTATGCCGGCAAGGATCTGACGGGCGTGATCATCACCTGCCCGAACGACCCGGTCGATCCGGCCAATCCGTCGGCGGACTACGTACTTCAGGGGCAGGCGCTCATCAAGAACCTGATGCCCGGACGCTTCGATGTCATCGCCCATCCCGGGGCCGCGCGCCAGGGTGCCGGCGAAGTCTGGTATCAGGTCTCCACCCTTGAGGGCACGCCCGGCCAGGATGCCTTCACGAAGTCGGGCGAGCCGCCTTACTTCCAGGAGTTCGGTCCGCCGGGATTCCATACGTTCATTGGCTTCGTGAACCCTGCCCACATCGCACAGCAAAATGCGATTGCGACCCACGTGCCCGTCGGCGGCGTGCCGCCCGCGAACCCGACCGGCGACACGGAAGGGCCGCCGACCACGGGACCGATCGCGCTTGCGACGACCTCGGTGACGGGCCGCGTCACGAGCCTGCACATGTCGCGCCCCGTCATGGAAACGCTATGGGACTCGGGCTCGCGCTCGGCATTTGCCTCGACGACGTGTTTCGTCGGCCTGAATCAGGCCGGCGAACTCGGGCTCAACATCGGCTTTGCCACCTGCGATGCGAACGGCAACTTCAAGCTCGACCATATTCCGGTAGGCTCATACATGCTCGTGGTCTGGGACCAGTGGCTCGACCAGATCATCGCGTCGAAGGCGATCGAGGTCACTGCGAACGGCACGCCTGACACTAACGGCAATCCCGTTCCGGCGGGGCCCGTGGCGATGGGCGACATACCGGTGTTCAGCTGGTTTACGCGCGTCGAGACCGGCACGTTCGTCGACACGAACGGCAATGGCGTGCGCGACCCCGGCGAGCCCGGCATCGCGCAGGTACCGGTGCGGATCCGCTACCGTGACGGTTCGGTCTCGAATACGCTCCTTACCGACTCGGACGGCAACGCCGTCTTCAACGAGCTCTTTCCGTTGTTCAACTGGTACGTCGTGGAGTCGGACCGCACACGGTTCGCGGGCACGGGCGTCAACGTGACCGTGGACGCAGGCGGGCTGGCCGATTGCGTCACCTATAACAGCACGACCGGGCAGGGCACGCTCAACGGCAGCAATCAGCACAGCACGCAGCCGTGCTCGAGAACGGGAGGCATCCTGAACTCCTCGTATGCATGGACCGATCCCGTCTCGGGCAAGACATACGGCGCCGTGCCGAACGGCACATCGACCGCGACCAACCGTGTCGATTCGGGCAACGTGCTGTTCGAGGGCCTGCAAGGATTCATCAACCAGACCGAGATGCTGGACTGGGGCAAACGCCCGTTCGCGGCAGGCGAAAACGGCGGCATCGAAGGGATGGTCGTCTATGCGTCGACGCGCGGCTTCGACGATCCGAGCCTCGAGGTCCAGTTCATGTGGGAGCCGGGCGTGCCCCGGGTGCAGATCAATCTGTACCGCGAGACGACGAATGCCGACGGAACGACCGGACTCACGCTCGTCAATTCGACGAAGACCACGAGCTGGGACGACTATGCGAACGGCGCGTCCGCGAGCGGAGCAGCCAACATGGTCTGTCCGGGCCAGGATCCGAACGATCCGTTCCTGTCGTACACGCTCGGTACGTCGAACCAGTTCCGCTGTTACGACGGCTTCCACCTCTGGAACCAGGTGCAGCCGGCGTTCTATGACGGTTCATACCAGTTCGACACGGACTCGTCGGGCAAGCCGCTTACGTCCGGCAAGTACGTCGTGGAGATGATTCCGCCTCCGGGCTACGAAGTCGTCAAGGAAGAGGACAAGAACATCCTGATCGGCGATGCGTGGGTGGCGCCGGCCGCGCAGCAGTTCGCGACGATGTCGAACATCTTTATCATGCCGGACCAGGCCCAGGTCGCCGCGTACTACAACCCGAACAATCCAAACAATCCGACCACGAGCCTTGGCTTCAAGGGCGCCAAGCAGCAGTTCCCCGCGTGCATCGGTACGTTGCGCACCGTGCCGGACTTCATGAGCCTGTTCCCGAACTCGGGTCAGGTGGCGCCGTTCGCCGGCGCGAGCAAGGCGCTGTGCGACCGCAAGGAAGTCACGCTGAACGACCAGATGACCGCGCCCGCGAACTTCTTCGTGTTCAGCAACACGCCGGTCGCCTCGCACTACACGGGGCTCATCCTCGACGACGCCGCAAGCGAGATCAACGCTGCTTCGCCTGACTTCGGCGAGAAGTATGCCGTCTCGTATGCGCCAGTCTCGATCCGCGACATGAACGGCGTGGAGATTTCGCGCACATACTCGGACCAGTGGGGCACCTACAACGGCATGACGCCGTCTACGTGGCAGGTCAACGTGCCGAACCCGGCGGGTTACTCGCCGAACATGCTGATCACCTGTATGAACGATCCTGGCCCGATGATCGATAGTCGCACAGGGTCGGCGACATACGGCCAGATGATCAACGATCCGTTGTTCAACCCTTCGTTCAGCAACTTCTGCTACACGAATCCGTTCATGCCTGGCGCAACCGTCTACCTCGACACGCCGGTACTGCCCGTCGCCGCGTTCGCGGACGGCTATAGCCCGCCCGATTGCGACTACCCGGACGCCACGCCCGCGGTGAAGCGCGTGGATGGCGACAACGTCGGTCCGTGGGTTGCCGCAGCCGATGGCACGCATACGCTGCGAATCACAGCACTCGGCGATATGGACGTACAAAATCCCGCCTATCAGGGTCCAGGCTCGACCACGGCGCCTTTCAACCAGCGCACCGTGAAGCGCCACTACGGGTTTGGTACGACGGCGGGCACGGTGACGGTCAACGGCGTGCCGCTCACGAACGTGTCGTGGTCCGATGGGCTCATTACCGGCATGGTCGCCGCGGGCACGACCACGGGCGAACTACAGATCACGAACGCGAGCGGCACCAACAGCGTGGATGCGGTGACCGTCGAGATAGGCGGCCCCGCCCCAACGATCGTGAGGCAGGCGTCGACGGGCACGAGCACCACGAATGCGGCCGCCATTCCCCATCCGATTCAGGACGCCATCGACGCCGCGAAGCCGGGCGACCTGATCATCGTCGATGCAGGCGTCTATCCGGAGCTCGTGATCATGTGGAAGCCCGTCAAGCTGCAGGGTGTGGGCGCGGCCTCTGTCACGATCAACGCAGCGAAGTATCCGACCCAGAAGCTCGACGACTGGCGGCCGCGCATCAATCAGCTCTTCGGCCTCGACACGACCGCACCGAGCGGCGCCGGTGGAACGGCCGATGCAGGCAGCCTGGGCGAACTCGTCACGAACCCGCAGGTTGATCCGCTTCCCACGCAGGCGCCGATCACGGGCGGTGTGATTCTGCTTGAGCCGACCATCCTCGCTACCGAGGAAGGCGCGGGTATCACGGTGCTTGCCAAGGGCGTGGGCCTCGATGGCACGACCCCGCTCACGGCCAGCGACTGCAGCACCAATCCGGCCTCGCCGATGAACTCGGGCAGCAGCTACTACAAGGTGACCGCGTATAACAACGGCGTGCCGTCCGCGTCCGCCTTGACGCCGACCGGCTGGAAGATGTCCGACTCGAACTTCCTGTGCGCGCGCTCGCGCATCGACGGGCTCAGCATTACGGGCAGCGATGCGGGCGGCGGCATCTTCGTGAACGGCTGGGCTCACAATCTGGAGATCGCCAACAACCGCATCTTCAGCAATGCGAGCGCGATGCACGGTGGTGTGCGCATCGGCAGCCCGTTCGAGGAAGAGACGCCGCCCGCCGGCGGATACGGGTACGACAACAACGTCCGCATCCACCACAACTCGATCACGAAGAACGGCACCGTCGAAGCGACGCCAGGCGCGGGGACGATCAACGTGACCGGATCGGGAGCGGGCGTGTCGATCTGCACCGGCACGGACAACTACGCGGTGAACTACAACTTCATCTGCGGCAACTACAGCAACGGCAACGGCGGAGGCATCGGCGCGATCGGCGTCAACATGAACGGCAACATCGCGCACAACCAGATCCTGTTCAACCAGAGCTGGCAGCAGAGCGCGGCGGTCCACGGCGGCGGCATCGACATCGAAGGCGACCTGACGTCGGCGACCACGTTGTCCAACGGCACCGGCAACATCACGATCGACTCGAACCTGATCGTCGGCAATTTCGCTCAGGCCGGGCACGGCGGCGGCATCCGGCTGCAGCAGGTCAACGGCAACGACGTTGTGTCGAATCCGAAGAATCCGGCGAAGTGGTACCGCGCGACGGTGACGAACAACATCATCGCCAACAACGTTGCCGGCTGGGCGGGTGGCGGCGTATCGCTCGTCGATACGCTGAACGCGGGCATCCATGAGAACACGATCGCCAGCAACGACAGCGCGGCTATCGTGGGCGCGTTGTTCGCCACCGGCGGGCGCGGTCCGACCACGGCGTATCCGAGCCCGGCGGGAATCAGCACCGAGATGACGTCGCCTGCGCTGCTCGCGTCGTTGCCGACAGCGGCATCGGCTGGCGTGCCGGCGAGCGCAACGAAGGCGCACAACGCGTACTCCAACCCGGCGCTGTTCAACGACATCGTCTGGCATAACCGGTCGTTCTTCGTCGACGCGAGCACTGGCGCGGCCAATGTCTGCTCGAGCAACAACGTTGCCGACGCCGGAACGAGCTGCACGGTCCTGCCGCCGGCCCCTGCGGCGGGCGCCTGCATCGGCTCCCCAGCGTATTGGGACATCGGCACGGTGGGCGACACCTCCGCGGCGGCGTCCAACTTCGTGCTGACTGATATCAACAACTCGGTTGTCTCGCCGAACGGCTCGGTCTATGGCAGCGGCACAGGCGCCGGCGTCTCGACAGGCGATCCCGGCCTCACCAGGATCTACTGCAACGGGGCACGCGCCAATCCCGCTTTCAAGTTCGAACCGGGGCAACCGTTCCTGCCGCCGTTCAGCCTCGCTGCCGGCGTGACGCTGGACGAGGCGGGCAACTTCGTCGATCTCAAGTATGGTCCGCTGTCGTTGTCCGATCCGCTGCAGCCGGGCTACGTGGCCTATGGCGATTACCACATCACGGCAACGGGCACGGCATTCAATCAAGGCGTGACGCTCGACCCGCAAAGCAATCTGGCCGCGACGAGCTATGACTTCAGCGGCGCCGCGCGCCCGGCGCCCGGCCGCGTGCCCGGCGTCGACATCGGCGCTACGCAGGTGAACGCGCCCGGCGCGCTGGCGCTGACGCCGCAGTCGATGCTGGCAGCCGTGGCAAAGCAGGTGAAGGTGCTCACGGGCGTGACGATTCCCACGCCCGCTCTGCCGGGTGCGGTTGTGAAACGGAGGGCACCATGATGAACCGCATCCGTCGCGTGTGTGCCGTTGCGTTCATCGTGGCGACGCTCGTCGCGCAAGGCGGGTGCGCCAGTCGGGCCGATGCGGCGCACGATGGGGACCCGCGCGACGAAGCTCACGCCTGGCGGGTCCGCCGTGGACCGTTTTTCGACAGCACGTGGGGTGTTGAGGTTATAGGCGTGAAACTCGTGTCATCGGGCTGGATGCTGCAATTCAAGTACCGCGTGACCGATCCGGTCAAAGCGAAAGAACTCTTCGACCACGGCACCAACGCTTATCTGACCGACGAGCCGAGCGGAGCGAAGCTCTCCGTTCCCACGCTCGATAACGTCGGAGCGCTGAGGCAGATGTCGGAGCCGGAGCAGGGACGGACCTATTACATCGTGTTCGGCAATGCCAGCAAGATCGTCCAGCGCGGCAACCGCGTGAGCATTGAAATCGGCAGGTTCGTTGCGGACGACCTGATCGTCGAGTAGCAACGTCCGCACATTTGACAGATGGAGCAGCGCATGAATCGATACGATCTGATACTGCTGCGTACGCGGCTCGTCCTTGCGGCCGCGCTTTCGGTTGCTGTAGGCGCGGCGCTTGCGGCGCAAACGGCGTCCATGAGCGCGAACCAGGTGGTAGCGAAGAACGTGGCCGCGCGCGGCGGCCTTCCGGCGTGGCGCCAGGTGCATGCGATGACGTTCGTCGGCAAGATCGATGCGGGACGCACGCATCCCGATCCGGAAGGAACTGTCGACAATCCTTCCAGCTCGCCCGGCAGGCGGCACATGCTGGAAAAAGCATTGAGCCGCAAGCCCGACGCGACCCAGGGCACCGTGATTTCACTGCCGTACCGGATGGAGTTGAAGCGGCCGCGCAAGGTGAGGCTGGAAGTCGACTTCGCGGGCAAGACCGCGGTGCAGGTCTATGACGGCACCAACGGCTGGTACGCACGTCCGTACCTGGGCAGTTCCGCCGTGCAGCCGTTCAGTCCGGCGGAGCTCAAGCTCGCCGGCGATCAGCAGGAACTCGACGGTCTGTTGATCGATGCGGCCGCCAAGGGCAACCAGGTCAGCATGGACGGTGTCGAGGCGCTGGATGGCCATCGCGCGTATAAGCTCAAGGTCACGCTCAGGAATGGAGACATCCGGCACGTATGGGTCGATGCATCCACTTTCCTGGATGTGAAAGTGGACGGCACGCGTCAGGTAGGGGGACGCACGCGCACGATGGTCACCACGCTGCGCGATTACCGCAAGGTCGATGGTGTCATGATTCCGTTCATGATGGAGACAGTCGGCGAAGGCGTGAGGCTGCCGGAAAGGATCGTGATCGAGAAGGCGACGGTCAATCCTGATCTTCCGGACGATCGCTTTGCGCGGCCGCAGTCTCCGAAGGCGGGCTAGAAGGGAGTGTTCACACTATCTGAGCCCATCGACGATGAGCGCAAAATTGATGAAAGCGAGGAACATGACGTCCAGTTTCTCGAATCGGGAGAAGTTGCGGCGTACCATTGGGCGGTCGACAAAATCAGCCGGTTCACGGTGTTGAAGCGGACAAAATCGAAAGCGGCGGGATCGGCCGTTGTGGGTCGATAGCGCCAGTTCGCGACCGCGCGGCAGCGGTCATTGCCGAATGGCTCCAATCTGAAAGGCATGAATGGCCTATATTGGCCGAACACCCGTCTCCCTATGCGAATCGACGAACGGCCGTTGTACCTTGGCAACCGCCGTTGAGGTCGCGCTGGGTCGACGGGCCGAAGTGGGTCGACACAGGTAGTTCGCGAAACCCTGCCCTAACCGGCCTTCTTGATGGCGCTCATTACATCACCTCCAAATCGCCGATGTCGTCGTCCGCTTCAGTGGGCTCGTGCTGTTCGCTTACTAATGGTTCCAACCTATAATCATTTCGTGTCGGACATCGATCCGATGCACCTTGACTGAGGGAGTCGCTGTAAGCACGAAACCGGCGGAGGTGGGTATGCGCTTCGAAGCATTTTCGTTTGGTTCCATCCGCATTGATGGAGTCACTTACCAGCATGACGTGGTGATCGACCACGGGCAGGTGCGCAAACGCAAGAAGAAACCCTCCAGGCAGTTCCGCGAAGCCTTTGAGCACACACCGCTGTCCGCACAGGAGGACATACCCTGGAAGTGCCGCCGGCTTGTGATTGGCACTGGCACCGGGGCGTTGCCAGTGATGGAAGAGGTGAAGTACGAGGCTCAGCGTCGGCAAGTCGAATTGGTTATCCTGCCGACAGCGGAAGCCATCGCCAAACTCAAGAAGCACCCTGACCGGACCAATGCGATCTTGCATGTCACGTGCTAGACCGCGCATTGGCGCGGATTTCCGGCGTTGAGTATGAAATGGCTCTTGATCGGGCG
The DNA here is from genome assembly GCF_050435685.1 of Paraburkholderia sp. GAS448. Lineage (NCBI taxonomy): Bacteria > Pseudomonadati > Pseudomonadota > Betaproteobacteria > Burkholderiales > Burkholderiaceae > Paraburkholderia > Paraburkholderia sp. GAS448. Next base: position 360 of record NZ_JBNDKT010000065.1, on the reverse strand, counting down.
GCGGCGACTGCCCGCGGAAGGACGGAAGCCGGCCCAGAGTGTGTCAAAACGGCTGGCCACTGGGAATTGACGAAACCTGTCTCGGCGCAGGTCGCGGCGTTTCGATTGCGGCGACCCGAACGTCAAATCACAGCCGAACACATCGCAAAGGCTCAACAACCCCGTACGGACATCACGCCCGCATCGCCTTCATAACCGCTTCTGATCCGAGTAGCTTGATCACCCGCTTCATGTTGTACGCCAGCACGTGCAAGCTCATCTCCGCGCTCACCCGCCCGATGGTCCGTGTCAGGAAATGAGTGGCGCCCATCCATGCCTTGATCGTGCCGAACGGGTGCTCGACAGTCTGTCGCCGGATGC
>NZ_JBNDKT010000064.1:0-25701 GCF_050435685.1 Paraburkholderia sp. GAS448 | reverse complement strand
GTGGCTTGCGGCATCGTCTCAATTACATCTGCCATGACGTCTCCTCCTCTTCGGGGCGTTGTGCGTTTCTCGTGATATACAATATTCCACACACAGTATTAATTCAAGCGTGTTTTTATACCGTGATGTCATTGATGCGCTGCGATGGGCGTGAATCGCCCGAATTCAAAGGCGACCCACGAAGATCGATTTGCGGCGCACAAAGCTTGGGCAACGCCGAAATTGGCCTTCGAGTGTCGAATTCTGGCGGGCCCGCATCGATGGGTGTGCAAATCGAGCGGTCAACGGAATGTAATATTTCGTATTTCAGATGACGTGCTTCCACGCACTCAGAGGCGCGTCGGCGCTCGAACCAGGCGACAGATGCACGCGCGCGGGCCACGCGGGCGCAATCATCTCGCGGCGGCACAGGCTCGGCGGCCGCAAAGATTGAAGCAATGAAACCGGCGGGCGTTCACGTGGCCGGTTCACCGGCGACGTTGGACGACACGATGGCTCGTGTGCGATGAGGGGCGCTCGGTAAGAACGAGGGGCGCCCGGTAAGCGCGTGTGAAAAAGGTGCAGAGCGGGAAGGGGAAGCGCTGCAACGCGTCGGGCGTTTCAGCGCTGCTCCGCTCCGAATTAGAAAGGACTTTCCCCATCCCGTGGCGTAGCAATATGCCACGATGGTTGATGCTGGCAATCCATCTGAGAAGGGGAAAGTCATGGACAAGATTACTCGTATCGGCGTCGATCTCGCCAAGAACCTGATCGTGGTACATGGAGTCGACTCAATGGAGCACGTGGCAGTCAGAAAGGCGATCCCAAGGCAGAAGTTTCTCGAATGGTTTGCCAATCTCGAGCCCTGCCTGGTGGCCATGGAAGCCTGCAGCGCGGCCCACTACTGGGGCCGAAAGCTACGCGCGCTCGGCCACGAAGTCCGCCTGATCGCCCCACAGTTCGCCGCAGCCTACCGCAAAGGCGGCAAGCACGTGAAGAACGACCGGCTGGACGCAGAAGCCATCTGTGAAGCGGCGAGCCGCCCCCATATGCGTTTCGTCGCGCTGAAGACCGCTGACCAGCAGAACGTGCTGGTGCTGCACCGGATGCGCAGCGGCTTTGTCGAGGAACGTACGGCACTCGTCAACCGCCTGCGTGGCGAACTGTTCGAGTTCGGCGTGTTCCTCCCGCAAGGCATCGACTTGTTCCGTGACCACTTCGTCGAGGCACTGGAGGACGGGACCACGGAGCTGGACGGTATCGCACGCACCGCGCTCCTCGCAGGCTGGCATCACATCCACGCCCTCGACGAGCAGATCGCGTGGTGTGACTCGTAGATTGCCGCGCGGGTCAAACATGACTCCAACGCGCAACGCCTGATGGCCATCGTTGATATCGGGCCGCTCACCGCGTCGGCCGCCGTCGCGACCGTCGGTGACGCGCGCGTGTTCAGGAACGGACGGCAATTTTCAGCCTGGCTTGGCTCTGTGCCCAAACAGGCCAGCAGTGGCGGTAAGACCCGGCTCGGCCACATCACCAGGCAGGGCAACACCTATCTGCGCACCCTGCTGTTCCAGGGTGCGCGCTCGGCCCTGACAAGCGCCCACCGGCGAACCGACCGGCTCTCGCGCTGGATCGTCCAGCTGCATGCACGGGTAGGCTGGTATCGAACGCTGGTGGCCATCGTCAACAAGCACGCGCGAATCCTCTGGGCGATCCTCGCCAAAGGCGAGCGCTTCGATCCCTCCTATACCCCAATCCGTCCGTCGTGCAGCGCGACCTTCCACTTCGCCGCGGCAAGCTCAAGTGACACCGCCAGCACGAGTTGCTCGTTACTCGTCGTGTATGCCTGATCTCCGCACATGATGCTCTCCTTCGAGCCGTGGTCAACACGCTGATTCTAGGCGTCAGATCGTGGAGGCCTCGCATGCTTCATAGGCAGTATGACTTCCCGTGAGGCGGGGGCTGGCCTGCCGTGAGGAGTCAAGCGCGGGTTAGCATTGCTGCCAGAGCCGCACGGTGTGGACAGGGCCACACCCGGCGATTTCCACTCGGAGGCCAGCATGGAAGACGATAACACGCTGTACGTGGGCATGGACGTACACAAGGACTCGATCACGGTCGCCTATGCGCTCGGCTCGGGCGACGTCGAATTGCTCGGCAAGATCGGGACGACCAAATCCGATATCGATCGCCTGTGCAAGCGCCTGCAGTCCAAGGCGCGCCACATACGCGTCGTCTACGAGGCAGGCCCCTGTGGATACGGGCTTTACAGGCAGCTCATCCAGAAGGGATTCGAGTGCATGGTATGCGCGCCGTCGTTGATCCCAAAGAAGCCCGGTGAGCGTGTGAAGACCGATCGACGTGATGCCGTCAAGCTCGTGCGCCTGCTACGCACCGTGGACCTCTCGGCGGTATACGTGCCCAGCGTGGAGGATGAAGCGTTCCGGGACCTGGCGCGCGCGTGGGTGAGCGCCAAGGATGATCTGAAGCGTGCGCGGCAACGGCTGAAGGCCTTTCTGCTCTCGCACGGGGTGCGCTATACGGGCCGAGCCGACTGGGGGCCGACGCACCGGCGCTGGCTGAGCGCGTATGCCTTCGACAGCGCTTGGCAGCAGCTCGCCTTCGAGGAGCATCGGCGCACGATCGAGGACCGGCTCGCACAATGTGAGCGACTAGAGGCTGCGCTACGCGAGGCGGTCGTTGACTGGCACTTCTATCCGGCCGTCCTTGGCCTGCAGACGATGCGCGGTGTGCAGTTCACCACGGCGGTAGGCATGCTGGCCGAACTCGGCGATCTGTCGCGCTTCGCGCATCCGCGCCAGCTGATGGCCTGGCTCGGTGTAACGCCATCCGAACACTCCTCGGGCGACAAGCGCCGTCAGGGCAGTATCACCAAGACCGGCAACAGCTATGCAAGGAAGCTGCTCGTCGAAGCGGCCTGGAGCTACCGGCACCCGGCCCGCGTAAGCCCCGAGATCCAGCGCCGGCACGAAAGCATCCCGAAACCCATCGTGGACCGTGCCTGGGACGCGCAGGTGCGCTTATGCCGTCGCTATCGGAAACTCACCGCGCGTGGAAAGGAGAAGAACATCGCAGTGGTCGCAGTCGCTCGCGAACTGAGCGGCTTCATTTGGGACATCAGCCGGCTCGCCATGTCGCTGGCCGTACCGGCAGAGGCGCATGCCGTGTAACACAGCACTTCGCCAACCAGCTATAACCCACTGAAGGAGCTTCCTGAGGGCGGCGTAGCCCGGGCACACCGAGTAACCCGCGAAGATACTACGCAACGAATGCCATCCAATTTGCGAACATAGGTAGCGGCAGGCTCGTTGGACGGACCTCTGTAATGCGGTACCCAACCCGCGAATATCAGCGTGATCCACCGTCGAGATGTACTGCTACGTCGCCCTCAGGAAGCTCGAACAACATGTCTTTAGAGAAAGTGAAAAAACCGATCCCGCATTGACACGGGAAGTCATATCAGCATCTTATAGGGGCTTCAGGTTGGCGTGCTCCGGTCGCCCTCTCTGCGGTTGCCCTCTTGATTCAGAATCCAAAGGACATGGCGTCGTCAGTCGAGGAAGTCGCAGTTGGCTTCGACGAACGCCGCGAGTTCGAGCGAGTGCTGACGCACGAGGTTCTCGACCAGTTCGGTATCCCGCCTTTCAAGCGCTTCGATGATGCGCATGTGATCAACAATCGAGCGCGACGCGCGGTCACTCTGCGCGATCGTCATCTTGCGGATCGCTCGCATATGCACGAAGAGGTTCTTGATTGTGTCGAGGATGAGTTGCGATTGCGATAGCTCGACGATCGACTGATGAAACGTGATGTTCGCTTCCGAATACTCTTCGATGTGCTCGGCCGGCGTCGTGTCGCGGAAATCGTCGAACATTCGCCGCAGTGCCGCGATGTCCCCATCGGACGCACGCAGCGTCGCAAGCCGCGCCGCCACGCTCTCAAGCGCCGCCCACATGTAGATCATGTCGACGATTTCTCTCTTGGTCTTGCGCTTGATATAGATCCCGCGCCGCGGCACCGTGCGCAGGAAACCTTCCTGTTCAAGCAGCGTCATGGCTTCGCGAACCGGCGTGCGGCTTACACCGAGCGCTTCTGTCATCTCCTTTTCGTCGAGCCGGATCTCTTCGCGCGAGCGGTAGATATCGGCTTCGGTAATTGCCTGCTTCAGGCGCGCGTACGCCTGGTCGCGCAGCGACGCCGAAGCATTGATCGGTACTAGCGCCAGTGTGAGAGACGTGGGGCGGACATCGATGTGCGTATCGTCAGACATTGATAATTTGCTTCCCCAGTTTCGGATAACCCATTGTGACGGTCTTGCCTGACCCGCCGCCCGAATCCGCCGCCTATGCGTCTGGCGAATGAGATACGTCTGCGCGGCAGCCCTCCTGTACGACTGCCGCGGCCTGCTATGCCATCCACTCGCGCTCGTGCTTAAGATATACGGAATACTACATTCCGTATGTGGCGAGTTCAAGGCGCTTTTTGTAATCGTCTTCGATGCGTGCGGGAAGGTGGGATGGCAGCGGAAGGCGGTGACGCTGCACCGATGGCAGCCGACCGCAAAGAAACGGCGTCGAGGCGACGCGCGTCGGTGACGGACGCGACCGCTCACCCCCGCACTCCAACTGCGCTGGCGGACGGCGCGGCGTCCGTAGGCGGGTCCGAAGGGGATGGCACTTCGAGCTGCCGGCGGCGATCGGCTTCGGGTGTACCCGGTATTCCCGCCAGCGCGCGAAATCCGAATCCTGAGCCCACTGCACGCCCCCGGCTACTTATGCCTCTGCCCTCCGTCAAGTTGACAGCGCTCTCAGAACTTGTAATTCAGGCCAACGGAGAAACCCATTGGTCTGCCTCCCGCGTAGCAGAACGGCGCACCATTCGAGATCGAACTGCCGTCATGGCAATCAATGGAGACGGCTCGCCCACCTGCGCCCAAGGCATAGTGGCCAAGCTGCTGATTGAATGCCACCGCATAAACTGCATAAAGCGTGGCGTGTTTGTCGACAGAATGTCTGTACATCGCGGTGAGCATATTGGCGCCGTTGGCAGGATTCGGGATACCAATAGCGTTCGGGTCGGCCGGAGCCGTGTTGTGTTGCCCCGGGTCGCCCGGCGTGCGACCGGCGTGTGCCCAACCCACGCTCGCGGTATCTTTAGGGGTGAATTCCTGTGTCACGGCAAGCCAGAAGCCATTACGGCTCCGCTCGTTCTGTGATTGCAGGTAGGCCGGAATGTTTCTGCGCATCACTTCAAAAATTGCGCTCACGGTGGTAAGCGTGGGAAGCTTGTATTGCGCACCGACCTTGAATGCCCATTCGTTGCCGATATCGTTGGGGTCCGTCCCATCAGGCGAAGCCAGCGCCGCGGGACTGTTCGTCACATCGCTTGAGCGATTCACGTCGCGGTGTAACTCATAGGCTGTCGTAAAGTACAGCGGCCCGTTGGTATAGGCGAGGTTCGCGCTGTAGGCCGACCCATAGCTGCCATCGTTACACGCGATCGGGTTCCCGCCGCTACCGGGCACGTTGCCGCCCGTGCAGTTGGACTCGCCGGCGGCCTGCACCGAATTTTCAAAACCGCGGTTTTGACCCGGCGAGACGAGGGCGTTGAAAGACCAGCCGTGAAAACTGGGCGACTCATACCAGATCGCGTGGTCCAGCCGCGTGCCGAATTCAACGCGATTGTCGCCGCCCGTATTACCCATGATGATGGAGTAATCGCCCCACGTGCCGGAAAATGGATTCATGCGTGCAGTCGACGTTTTGTAGGGAGCATCGGTCTTGCCGATCTTCAGTGCTCCCCACTTCGACGAATCCACGCCAATGAAGCTGTTACGTGACGTAAGAGCGCCCTTGACGGTGGAGTCCTGCGCGGAGTTCGAATTGGAAGTTCCGGCGGTCGCTGAGATATCAAGTTGGGTTTCCAGTTGATAGACGAACGAGAGCCCGCTTGAACCGAATGGTCGCTTGCCGCGAATCCCGACATAGGAAAGATTGGTCGATATGTCTGGCTGCCAGCCCATATGGCCTTGAGGCGAGACGACAGTCCCGCCTGGCGTGACGTATGAGGAACTAAGGCCTTTGGTCGCGTAGTCCACAGAGAGATCAAGGTTTCCGTAGAATTCCATATCGCCTAGCGCAGCCAGCAACGACTTCAGCCGGGGCGGCATGCCGGCACCCCATCCGGAGGATGCGTCCGCATCGGACGTCTGTTGCACGCCTGACGATGCGCTTGTGCCTGCGCCCGCTCCTGCGCTGGTGTTCGTGCTTGCGCTTGCGACGCCTGGATTCGCTACTTGCTGACTGCTCGCCGATTGAGCTTGCCTGGCAGTCAGCGCATCGAGCTTTTTATTGAGCACTTCCATTTGCTGTTTCAACAGCTGGATCTCTTGCGCCTGATCATTCGAAGCACTTGCCTGAGCGAATGCTCCTTCCGAACGGATCACGCTGCCAGCTGCAAGCAGGAATAGCGAAGCCGCCACATGAGGCGGTTTCAGATTCCTTATAGTCATCATCCCCTCCAAAATTAATTAGTATGGCGAATTAAATAGAAAAATAAATACCACAGTCCGAACTGCTATTTCGATCCGATGTAGATCACATGCAGAATCAGGCAATTCGGGCTGCGGGCCACCTCCCCTATGTGCTTCTACGCGGCCCGCCTCCATCCGGCATGGGGTTGCTTATCCAACGAATTCGTTAAATTCACGACAATTCCCAACATCCAACGCTAATATCTGATAGTTCGTATCGCATGTAATTCGGGCGCAAAATAAGGCGATTCAGGTGCTCAAGGCAACCAGATATTTCCGTGGTAGCTGTTAACCCAACCTAACCGGGGTATGCAATTAAGGCATACCATCTCGATATACAGATAACACGGTAGTTCGAGGCGGAACACGCCTGCAGAATTTGAGCTACCTTGTATTTGCCTGAATAACTCTTCCGTGTCGATTGAGATAAGACCCGCAACCAGTCGCGTGTGACCCAAAAGTGGCGGTTTTTGAGCCGCACTGCGAAGCTGAGCGCGGGTTGTCGCGCGCAGTACCGCCGGCGGGTCCGCCACAGCGTACGTGGTCACCCACACAGTCCCGCGGCCGCGTTATCGCACTCTGGTTTCGTATTCCGTCCATCACTTCACCTCAGCGGCGCTTTGGCAATGTGGTAACGGCGATCGGCGTCGTGTTTGTGCGGCATGCTCAAGCGCCGTGGCTCGAAGGAAGGTCGCTACCCTTCTTATTCCCAGACCTTTCAACGGCTATCGACGACGCATCAACGCGTTCGCGGGGCACGAATGTCCATATATGGTTATCGGAGATATCCCTCGGCGAGCGCGTCGGCGTCGGCCTCGACCGTACGGTCGATCCAACGCTGTCTCATCGGAGCGAGGAGGAATTTCGCGGACACCGCCGCAACAATCGATACGACCGCCGCACAGATGAACACCGTGCTCCAAGAGCCATGCGCCGACAACACCGAAGCGATCGGCACGAGCATAGACGCCGTGCCCTTTGCGGTATAGAGCGTGCCTGCATTGGCCGCCGCGTATTTGCTGCCAAACGTGTCCGCGCAGGTCGCCGGGAAGATCGAGAAAATTTCACCCCAGCAGAGGAACACAGCCGCCGCGAAGAACATAAACGCGTACGGGTTGTGGCCGAACTGCATCAGACCGAGCAACGCGACGCCTTCGCCGAGAAAGATCATGAACATCGTGTTCTCGCGGCCAATCTTGTCCGAAAGAAAGCCGCACAGCGGACGCGTGAAGCCATTGCACAGATTGTCGATCGACAGCGTCATCGTCAGAAGCGGCAGCGTGACGCCCATCAGGCTAACCGGCAACTTCGCAAAGCCGTATTCCTTGGCGATCGGGCCGAGTTGCGCGGTCGCGATGATTCCGCCGGCCGCCACGAAGACGAACATCAGGTAAAGCACCCAGAAAAGCGGCGAGCGGACCATCTGACCAGGGGTGTAGTCAACCTTGGTGGCAACCACGCGTTTGGCGGCGAGCGCGGTCGCTGGCGGCTTCGGACGCACCAGCATGGTCGCGAGAAGCAGAATGCAGAGGCCCTGGAAAATGCCGAAGAACATGAACGTATGCTCGTAGCCGGAACGCTGGATCATGTTGGCGATCGGGATCACCGTGAGCGCCGCGCCGGCGCCGAAGCCGGCCGCGGTCAAACCCGCCGCCAGACCGCGTTTATCGGGAAACCACTTGAGCGCCGTCCCGACACAGGTGCCGTAGACGCAACCCGCACCGATGCCCGCAATCACCGCCGCGACGTACAGTTCGCCCAGACTGCTTGCGTGTGCGTCAATGATCCAGCCGAGTGCGACACAAAGCGAACCGCCAATGACGACGGGACGCGGCCCGAGCTTGTCGACGAGCCATCCTTCGACTGGCACAAGCCAGGTTTCCGTGACGATGAAGATGGTGAAGGCAGTCTGAATCGCCGCCTGCCCCCAGTGATGCGCCGCGTCCATCGGCACGACGAACAAGGTCCACGCGTACTGTAGGTTCGCCACCAGCCCCATGCAAACGATGCCGACCGCCAGTTGGACCCACCGGTTATGCCATAGCGCTGTGCTGCCTGGCTCGCCCATGCTGGAATATCCCATGTCTCCATCTCCTTTGTAGAATTCATCGCGCTCGAGCGGCGCCTTGAATTACGTAATCGAATCACCTCATCGCTTGCGTGCGCGTCGGCAATGAAGCGCTAATGGTCGGTCAGATGGAAATCGCACCAACAAGAAACCTGCGGGGCACGCAAAACGGTCTAATAAAAGTGGTTTCTGAAAGAATGCTGCGCGAGATCAGCTATCAGTAAAAGTTAAAACATTTTATGCTTTACATTAGGCATCCTGTATACGTCGGCGGCCTTCAACGAATTTCGACCATCAAAAACGCTTCCCTGGGCCAACTAGAGATTTTCGAAACGGTTGCCCCGAACCGGAGCTTTTCGCGCGCGGCCGACGAGTTGCACCTAACGCAGCCGGCAGTCTCAACCTGGGTAAAACAGCTTGAGGAGCACGCCCGCCTAGCCCTTTTCGAGCAACTCGGCAGAAAAATTTATCTGGCGCCAGCGCGTTCTGAAATGTTCCCTTACGCGCTCTCGATCCTTACTTTCCGCAGGTCGAGGACACAATCTGAAGCGAATTTCGTTGCTAGCCCGGCGACCGAAAGGCGTGCCCTGAGACGCCGAGGAGCGTGAGTACCTGACGCTGCAGGTCCGTGAGCGGCACGTCGAATAGCTTTTCGCTTCCCGTCCCTCACGGCTGAGGCGATTAAACGCCGACTTTTTACAAGTGCCGCAAATGGCTGATGAAATATTCATGTCTCGACCTGAACCGAGGCAACGCCGGTTAGCAGGGTTTCTACTTACAGGTCGGCTGGGCCCCACCGCCATCATGGCATTGCGTGCCGCTCGGACCCGACGCGCATCGCGACAGTGGTTGACATTGACAAGACCCTCCCTAGAAGAGTGATTCGCTGCGCCGCAACAAAACTTCCTGCGCCTACCCACCCCACAATGGAGTTAGTGATGAATGGTCTTGTCCCAGAACAACTAGTCGCTGCACAGAAAGCTGGCGTCGAATCGACATTTGGTTTCCTGACGAAAGCTTTCGAAGGCTTGGAAAAGCTTGTTGAGTTGAATCTGCAAGTCGTAAAGACGACCCTTGCCGAAAATCAGGAAATCGTTGCCAAGGCGTTTTCGTCCGGAGACCTGCCGGGGTTGTTCGCTCTGCAGACCAGCCAGGCACAACCTGTTGCAGAAAAGGTGCGGTCGTACTGGCAACACGTGCACGAAATCCTGTCCAGCACGCAAGGTCAATGTGCAGCCGCCGCTGAAACCCAATTCAAGCAGTTCCAGAACGAAGCACAAGGATTCGTCGACAGCATCGCGAAGAACGCACCGGCAGGAAGCGAAACCGCCGTGGCCGCATGGAAGGCATTCGTCACGACGGCCAGCGCGACGTATGAAGGTGCCAAAAAAGCTACGAAGCAAGCACTGGAGATTGCCGAACGCAACGCGAACGTTGTCGCTGCGGGCGCGAACGGGACGACTAAACAGGCCGTCGTTGCACGGGTCAAAGAGGCCGAGACCAAATCATCCACGTGATGTTGGCGATGGCCTGAAGCGGTGCGAAGCGAGCCCTGCTCGCTTTTTTTGTGCGCATGCGCCGTGCGCGACGTTGCGCACCGCGCTTACGGCCCAGGCGTCCGCCCACAATATGCGCATTGTGAAATGTCCCGGGACCAGGGACGAATTAAAAGCCTGCCGTTAATCCCGCAGGGGCCCTATCAAGGCGCCGGTCGACCGTATGCAGTGGAGTCAGCAGACCGACGCCATGGTCCCTGTACATGACTGCGTGCGCTTACGTATCCCGGACAGCCCAGGCCAACCGAAGGTGGCTGTGTGGCGGACGGAAATTTTCTTCAAGGCAACCAGACATTAGTCGTCTTTTCGGCATTGGTGTTCTTCGCCGCGTCCTTTGTCATCTGGCGGGGCGGTGTTTTGGGCCGCTATCGGGCACCCAGGAAGGCAGAGCAGAGGAAGGCCATTCGCAAGGCGGTCTTGTTGGCGCGCCTGCAGTCCGCGCGCGGTCCCGGTCGCTCCAGCAAGGGCGTTAAATTCTGGCGCAAGCTCTTCGCCGACATGGAGAGTGCGAGTCGCGAAGACGAAATCTCCTGGGAGGTGGTATTGGCGGTGACCGAGGCCGTGCAGGCAGAGGCTTGCCGCACGGCAAAGCATCGTGCGGTAACGTTTCAAAGGCCTGACGCAGGCCTGCTAGCACGCGCGGGTACGCGCTTTTCTCGGGCTTCAACGCATCGTCGGAGAAAAGTGACGCGGTGGAGCAGTCGACGAGCGCGGCCCGGCGTCAGCGTTCAAGGCCGCCGACCTGACCGGCGTTGCCGTAGTCATAGGACATCCACCTTGCCTTGCACGATTGCCAGGCAGGAAAGAGTTCACCATGATCATGCCGCGAGCGCCAGTAGCCAACAGGAGCAGCCGCACAGCCGCCGCGCACTTAAGTACCTGATCTGACGCGGCATGATCCGGCACGCGGAGTCATACCCACTGATGACCAACGATCGCAGCCTGTCATCGGCCCAGGTGCTTGAAGCCCACAAGGGCCAGCCCATAATCGAAAAGCGCTTCGAACAGGTCACGACCGTGCACGAGATCGCGCCCGTGTTCCTGAAGGACGAGGGCAGGCGCTCTTTCACCCTGTACTTCCTCGCGCTACTCGTACAGGCGCTCATCGAGCGCGAGCTGCGTCTTGCCATGAAGCGCGGGCACATCGATGAACTTCCTCTGTACCCCGGAGCGGCGTCAGTGTAGACGCCCCACTACCGAACAGATCTTGCGTCTGTTCAGCCTCGCTGAGCGCCGCAAGCTGATCGAAGGTGCGCATACCGTGCAAGTATTCGACGTGCCGCTCACGGACCTGCAGCGTCAGGTACTCACGCTCCTCGACGTCCCTGAGCACGCCTTTCGGTCGCCAGGCTGACTAGCAACGAAATTCGCGTCAAATTGTGTCCTCGATCTGCGGAATGTAAGCCTAACTCTCGCTCTACTTGGCCGAATAGTTGTACAACGTCGGCCGGTTGACTGGCATCGCAGCGCACCGCCAAGGCACCTGTCTCGTCGACCAAATCGGAGAGCTTGCCGATGTCGCGCGCGACGAGCGCGACTCTCATACCCTCTGCGGTGCACACGCGAGCAAGAGAGACGCTCGGCGCTTTCCCGGCTCCGACGACAAGTGCGGTCTCAGTTCCACTCATGGCATCCATCCTCCGATTTTTGCGGTGTCCGCTGGCCGCGCGTCGTATCGACGGAGTGACCGTGGATTTACAGATTCCCAATCAGGCGCAAATTACAAAACTGTAACGGGCGGGTCAGCGCGCAGTCAAGCTCGAAGGGCCAGGATAGGGACATAGTCTTGCGGACTATCGCGGTGCCGGCCCACGCCGGTTTTGCGTCTTGTATGCCCATTCTGGGGGAGACATCATGAAACTCGTTGCAGCTACAACCAACATATTCGACGAACCCGGCAAATCAACGGAATACGTCGCCTTGGGGCTGGTCGACTCAGGGTGCGCTCGACCGTCCGGCCACAGGAGGTCCAACATGAAACTAGACGCCGCCACTTTCGTGCGACTGCGCCGTCTCGCTCCGATTCTCGATGACGTACTCAACGCAGGAGAGGTCGAGCACGCAGACCAGGCCGTGGGCCTCGCTTCACTTGCTCAACTGTGCTCACAGTTGTTCGACGCGTACCACTGCCAACACCCGGGCGAGATAGCGGAAGCGCGCCTCGACGCCCTCGAGTCGCAGTAACACACTCCCTCTGGACTGGCTGGCGGGTTCAGATCGCTGGTGTCATTGGCGGTCCCTTGTCTGGCTGGATCATGCAGGCATTCAATGGCGTGCAGGGTCTGGCGAACTGGCAATGGCTCTTTTTGCTGGAGGCGATTCCCTCAGTTTTCCTGGGCGTGGTCACGCTCATGTATTTGCCGAATGGAATTCGCGCCGCCAAATGGCTCACAAATACCGAAAAGCAGTTGCTGGAAGACCGTATTGCACAGGACGCCGCAGGCAAGCTCCACGCCAAAGTATCGAGCGTACTGAGCAACGGTCGCGTGTGGTTCATGACAGCGATTTACTTCTGCTGCATGATGGGCCTCTATGGCGCGGGCTTCTGTCTGCCGACGCTCATCAAGGCCGCAGGCGTAAAGGATGCGCTAGACATCGGCATGCTGACGGCCATTTCCTATGGCTGTGCCATAGTCGCGATGTTGCTGTTTGCGCGAAGCGCCGACCGTCTGCGCGAGCGCCGCTGGCACTTCGCGGCAGCCGGACTTATGGCAAGCGCCGGGCTGATGGTCGCCACCATCTTTGGCTCCAACGTTGGACTCGCTATGGTGGCGCTCTCCCTAGACCAGGTACAGCAGGGGTACTCGCAACGACGCCGGTCTTGTGGGCGTGGCCGAGCGCCATGCTGGGCGGCGGTGCAGCAGCAGCCGGCATCGGGCTGATTAACTCGGTGGGCAACCTTGCGGGCTTTGTCAGCCCCACCATCGTGGGCTGGACGAAGGACGTGACAAACAGCACCAACGCCGGCATATACGTCATCGCAGCAGCGCTTCTTGCCGGCGCGTGTCTTGCGCTTTTCCAACCGCGTGAGCGGGTAAATAGCCAGTACAACATCCCTTAAATAGCTTGAATAAATAACTGCCTCGGTTACCATGGCGAAATGAGCCGAGGCCGTCATGCAAAGCCGGTGAAGCTGGCGAAGAAAGAAAAACGGGAACTGCTATCGCTGATCGAGCGCAAGACGGCCGCGCAGCGGGATGTGATGCGGGCGCGCATCGCGTTGTGGGCCGATGAGGGCCACTCGAACACGGTGATTGCGCGCGAACTGGGTATATCGGTGCAAACAGTCAGCGCGTGGCGCAAGCGCATTGCCCAGCAAGGTGCGCAAGGCATTCGCGAGGGTGAGCGCAGTGGTCGTCCACCGCGCATCACGCAGGAAGCGCGACTGCAGTTGATCGCGCTGGCGTGTGAAGCGCAGGAACCCGAGGGGCGGGTTACGCCGACGCTCGACGAGATCGTGGCACGCGCCGTGGAGCGTGGCGTCGTCGAACAGATCAGCCGCAGCCATGTGCAGCGCATTCTGCAGGCCGGCGACGTTCGTCCGCACCGGGTCCAGCAATGGCTACACAGTCCAGACCCGGCGTTTCGCGAGAAGGTCAACGTGATCTGCAAGCTGTACCGCAAGGCGCCGCGAAACGCGGTGGTGCTCAGTATCGACGAGAAAACCGGCATTCAGGCCATCGAGCGCAAGCATCCGGGACGCGCGCCTGCGCCGGGACGGCTGCGGCGTCGTGAGTTCGAATATATCCGCCATGGCACGCAGGCACTGATTGCCGCGCTTGACGTGCATACCGGACGGGTGCTGGCAGACTGCCGCGAGCGGCGCACGCAGGACGATCTGGTCGCCTTCATGGAGCGCGTTGCGGCTGCGTACCCGGGCAGGCAGGTGCACGTCATTTGGGACAATCTCAATACGCATTGCGCCCGGGCCGTCTGGCAGGCATTCAACACGCGGCACGGCGAGCGGTTTCACTTCCACTTCACGCCGTTGCACGCGAGCTGGGTCAATCAGATCGGACTATGGTTTGCCCGCTACACGCGCCGGGTACTGCGCCATGCCAGCCATACCAGCACCGCGCACCTGCGCGAGCGCACCGAGCAATTTATCCGCGCGCACAATCAGGCGGCACGCCCGTTCAAATGGAGTTTCCGGGGCTATCCGCTCCAAACCGGCGCATCGTAATCGAGTGACCGACATGCCAGCGCTACCCACCAAACCGGCATTCGTTGATTCCCTGCCAAGGAGGCTCGTTCAAATGAACAACGTTGCTCTCACATGCGTGGTAGTTCTAGGGCTACTACTTTTCGGCCTCGGATTATCCATCTCGGTAATGCGTTTTCGTGAAGGCACCAGCTCAGGCTGCGAACCGAACCCCGCGAACCGGCTACACAAGCTCGTCCGGGCTCATGCCAATACGGCCGAATACGCGCCGTTCCTCGCGTTGCTGTTTCTCTTTCTTGGCGCGCGATCGCCTTCGACGGTGACAGTGTCGCTGATCGTAGTGGCAACCGTGTGCCGCTGTTTGCTCGTCATCGGACTGATCGCATGGCCAACGATGGCAAAACCTAACTCTTTCCGGTTCGTCGGCGCACTTGGAACCTACCTGACTGGTGTGGCGCTATGTGCGCTGCTGCTGCGTTGAGATGCGACGGGCAGACCAGATCGCGTGAGTTTCCGGGGCTATCCGCTGCAAACCGGCGCATCGTAATCGAGAGAACGACATGCCAGCTTTACCCACCAAACATTACGCTACCGAACTCCAGCGTCAACTGCGCAGGCTTCTCGGCCACGAGCAGATCGTCACGCAAGGCTACGGGCGTCACCTGCTGATCAAACGCCTGGACGATGAGGAGCCCATCGTCGTGGCACGCCTCACCGAGATCGGCCGCAATCGATTTAGCGCCGCCTTTCGCAGCCATAGTGGGCGCTGGGAACCTCTGCCAGGCACAGGTTCGCTCGAGGAGATGGCCGAGGTGGTCGTTACGCTCCTGCAGCCTTACTTGCAGCCCGATAATTATTAAACGTATTTACGCGATGTTGTACTAGTCACTCCAGCTTGCGCCAATGAGGCCACGACAGCCCTACAGGCGTCGTGGCCTCATTCACATCGGGCGCCCCTTAGGGCAGGAAGAAGGCGACGCGAGAAAAGCGCAGCGGCGTGGGGATTGCGTGCAGATTCTGACGCCTGCCAATTTGAGGCAGCGCCGCCGTGGCCACAAACTCATGCGTCGTTGTCCGCTATCGTCAATCCACGCTTGTCCATCAACGCACGGATGCTCACAACGACAGCCGACGACTGCTTCGCAATGAGCGTGTCGGCCTGCGCTTGCAGAGACAGATAAAGCCTTCTGCGCGCGTCGCCGCCAGACCGCGACTCGATGAGGGCAGACGCAACCTGGCAATCTCAGCTGACGGTGCCGTCGTGCAGTTCGCGATACCAGCCCGCTTGGGACTCGAAGGCGCCCTATAGCGACCGTCTCAGACCGGCCATTGAAGTGGCCGATAGAGCTCAAGTGAGGTGCAAGCGTGGTACGCGGCGAGTGCCCGGCGGACGCCGCCATATTCTTCGAGCGCGACGCCAAGGTTGTACTGCAGTACCGGTTCCTCTGGTGACCTGTTCATTACAACCCTTAGAGCTTCGCGCCTTCGCTGTACCGAACACCGTTGCACAGGAGGGCATCCTAGATTCAAAGCCGTGGGCGTCAGGCCGTTAATGGCCATCTACCGGGTGCTTCGACGGACGGACAGAACGATCGCATTATGCACGCACACAACGGCGAGACGATGGTCACTGGATCGCATGTCGACCGTTGCAGTTAATCACGGCAACGGGCACTCCCCCACGTCCAACAAGAGGTTGATCGTCACATTTAACTGGCGAAAGGCTGACGCGTTGAGCCCGCGTAAAACATCCCAGAAAGGGAACCGGATGGTCTGGACCCGGAACCAAAAGGCGAGCGTGACGAGGGTCCGCCTTTGACGCAGCAATGGCATGCTTCGCGGTAACCGCGAACTCGTGTTGCCGCCAGCTGATGCTCGCATTCGTGGCGCTCACTTCGCACCCTCATCCGGCTCCATCTTCAGCCGTGGAAAATACCGGGTTGCGCGAACCATCCGATCATCCATAACATAAACATTATGGTATATCACAAAACGTTTAATTATCGTAAATGTACACCCGGTCCTATGCTTGGCTCATGCAGTTAGCAGTTGGGAGTCGAATCATGGAACCTGCCACTATCGCGTCGCGCACTCCTGCGGCGATGATGCAGGTGCGTTGGCATCTCGGAGTCGGAAGCGAACCGCCTCTCGGGGCACATCTCGTGACACCTCGCCGCGCATACACTCACCACGGCATCTATGTCGGCAAAGGCAACGTAGTGCACTACGCCGGACTTGCCCGGTCTTTGCATCGCGGCCCTGTCGAGGAAGTGACGATTGCATGCTTCGCCGCGGGGAGCGAAGTCTGGATCGAGCCAGGCGACCGTCCGGGTTACGCCGATCGGCAAGTTGCAGAACGGGCACGCACGCGCCTTGGCGAGAATCGATACAGGCTCCTGACCAATAACTGCGAGCACTTCTGTGCGTGGTGCCTGTATGGCGAAAGCCGCAGCGAGCAAGTGCGCGCGTGCCTGACTTATCCGCGTGCGGCCATGCGGGCAGCGGTGGGCCTGTTCAAGATGTCGATCAATTACTTCGCTGCGAGGGTCTGCGTCCACGCGGATGCGTTGCTCGACGTAAAAAGCAGCTGCGTTGGCGTCACCGCCAAAGAGCGCTTGATAAGTCAGGCGATGCCCTGCCACGCGTAAGCGTACCCGTGTATTTCGGAACAACGTGACCGATCGTTTCGGGATCCTGATCGGCAATTTGTGGCAAGTTTGTTTTTCGTAACCTTGCGATTAAGCGTTGCAAGCCGTCACTTTCGTCTGTGGGCGCCCGTGGCAACCGGCTGGAAACCCAAGCCGTGCGGGCTCCTGATGCCCTTGACCATGCTCTTATAAGGAGGCTGCGGGTTTTGCCGCGCATCAGCAAATGACGACTACCCTTGTTTATTCCCATGCTGCGTGTCTGGAGCATCGCCCCGGCCCAAACCATCCGGAGTCGCCGGAACGTCTGAACGCCATACTGCGCGCGTTGCGGACGCCGGAATTCTCGTCGTTGGAATGGCGCGATGCGCCGATGGGCACACTCGACCAAGTGCAATTGATCCACGACCGGGCCTTTGTCGATGAGGTCGCGGACATCGCCCCGCAGCATGGCTATATGCCCCTCGATGCCGGCGACACGGTGATGTCGCCGGGCTCGTGGGAAGCCGTGATGCGCTGCGTCGGAGCGGCTTGTGCTGGCGTCGACGCGGTGATGAGTGTGCAAGCACGTAACGTGTTTTGTGCCACCCGCCCGTGTGGTCACCACGCCGAGCCGGCCAGGGCTATGGGCTTTTGCATTTTCAATCAGGCTGCGATCGCCGCGGCCTACGCTTACGAAGTACACAAGCTGGAGCGCATCGCAGTCGTCGACTTCGACGTCCATCATGGCAATGGTACGCAAGCAGCTTTTTTCGACCGGCCGGAGCTGTTTTACGCTTCCAGCCACCAGTCGCCTTTTTATCCCGGCACGGGCGCTCCATCCGAGACCGGCGTGAACCACAACATCGTCAACGTCACGTTGCCCCGTGGCTGTGATTCGGCGCTCTTCCATGCTCGGATAGAAGCCGGCATGTTGCCAGCGATACGCCACTTCAACCCCCAACTCATCGTCATTTCGGCCGGCTTCGACGCGCACCGCCTGGATCCGCTCGCAGGCTTGAACCTCGAGGACGATGATTTCTATTGGATTACCAGCGAGTTGATGCGTATTGCCGATGCGACGTGCGAGGGGCGCATCGTTTCGATTCTCGAGGGGGGTTACAGTCTGGACGGCCTGGCCACCAGCACGGGCGCGCATGTCCGTGCGTTGATGGGTGTTGAGGTCCCCAAGCCGCTTTCTGGACGCTCAATATTGGAAGGGGAAATGGCGCGATCCGTCTCAGCCCCGGGAACCTGATCCAGCATTATCCAGCGCCTGCACCATGCACTCATGAGCGATCGCTCCCCAGGCATTGCGTCAGGTGCGGCGGCGTCAGCGTCTTCATGCGGACGACCTTGGCGCCGCTCATCAAGCAGATGTCGGTCAGCGTGCTGCCGTTGTCGATATTGACCAGGCGATGCCGTGCGAGCCGAGCGGTTCCCGCGCTCGGCAACACGTTGTTGACGGAATCGGACGAGATTGACATGAACGTTCTCGCTTTGTGAATGGCCTGTTCAAGCGTGGTTCGCCAGCCGGGCTTGCGCAGATGCGGGTGCGCCTGCCTCATCACGTTGAACGATCCGATCAAATCGATATCGATGACGGCACGAAAGCCGTTTGCCGACATCGAACTCGCGTCGCAAAGAAAGTTGCCTGCCGCGCCGGATATCAGCACGTCAATCGGTCCGAATTGGCTCACTGCATCGTCGAACGCCGCTCCGACCGCGTCGAAGTCGCGCACGTCAGCGCACATCCCCCGGACCTGCGAGCGATGACCGGCGAGCGTGGCCACTGACGCATCAACGTTTTCACGTTTGCGGCTCGAGACGCTGACATACGCGCTGCGTCGCGCGAACGCTTCTGCGATGCCGTAGTTGATGCCGCTCGTGCCGCCGAAAACGAACACATGAGATTTCCCGAAATCGATATCGATTTGCATGCTGCTTTCCCTCGTTTCACAAATAGTAGACACACGTCAGAACAGATGACGAATGCCGACCACAGCCGATCAAGCAACGTTCTTCTTCGCGAATTCAATGGCCGCTTGCTGGAGCGGATCTGACGTCTGAACGTCCGAGCAACGGTGCGTGCAAATGACGCTTCATGGCCGCTTGCTGACTATCGCGAAACGCAAGGTCCATCATCGGTCGCCGAATTTGACTCAGCCCCTGCCGTCGCGTCCAGGCGGAGTACCTTCCTTTTGCGAGCCCCGCGCATCCGGCGCGGAGCCTTCGGGCTTCTGCACCTGTTATCCTTTCCTCTCCCGGCTGCTGCATGGTCGCACGTCGTCGGCCAGGCGCCTGCCATCAAGCGAGACAGGATTTTCAATGTTCGGTTTTCTGCGCAGCTACTTTTCCAACGACCTGGCGATTGATCTTGGCACCTCAAACACGCTGATCTACATGCGCGGCAAGGGCATTGTCCTTGACGAACCTTCGGTCGTGTCGATTCGTCAGGAAGGCGGTCCGAGCGGCAAAAAGACCATTCTGGCAGTTGGCAAGGAAGCCAAGGAGATGCTTGGCAAGGTGCCGGGCAACATTGAAGCCATCCGCCCGATGAAGGACGGCGTGATCGCCGACTTCAACATCACCCAGCAGATGATCAAGCAGTTCATCCGGATGGTGCACGCACCGCGCATATTTGCGCCGTCGCCGCGCATCATTATCTGCGTGCCGTGCGGGTCCACCCAGGTCGAACGACGTGCAATCAAGGAAGCGGCGCACAGTGCGGGCGCATCGCAGGTCTACCTGATCGAAGAGCCGATTGCCGCCGCAACCGGCGCTGGCCTGCCCGTGTCCGAAGCGATCGGCTCGATGGTTGTCGATATCGGTGGCGGCACCACTGAAGTGGGCGTCATTTCGCTCGGCGGCATCGTGTATAAAGGTTCAGTGCGCGTCGGCGGCGACAAGTTCGACGAAGCCATTGTCAACTATATCCGCCGCAACTATGGGATGCTGATCGGCGAACAAACCGCCGAAGCCATCAAGAAGGAAATCGGCTCTGCTTTCCCGGGCTCGGAAGTCAAGGAAATGGAAGTGAAGGGCCGCAATATGTCAGAAGGGATACCACGCAGCTTCACGGTCTCCAGCAATGAGATCCTCGAGGCCCTCACCGATCCGCTGAACCAGATCGTATCGGCGGTCAAGATCGCACTCGAGCAAACGCCGCCAGAGCTCGGCGCCGATATCGCCGAGCGCGGCATCATGCTCGCGGGCGGCGGAGCACTGCTACGCGACCTCGATCGGCTGCTCGCTGAGGAGACCGGTCTGCCGGTGTTCGTTGCCGAAGACCCGCTGACCTGCGTCGTGCGCGGCTCGGGTATGGCGCTCGAACGCATGGACAAATTCGGCAGCGTCTTTGCCTACGAATGAGCGAGACGGACTATCTATATTGGCCGAGCGCGTCGCCGGCCGTTATTGCCATATCGAAGGGTCGGCTCGACCGCTCGCGAGCGGTTTCGTTCACTGGCCGCGTGCTGCCTCATGCAACGGGTACACGCAGCTTAAAACTTCCAAGGGTACACGGCAGCACGCGACCCGATCCGCCGATTGGACGAGATTTACAACGGTCCGTTCCAAAGCCAGCACCAGTCAATCGCCAATGACGTTTCGAATGGCCGTCTGGCAAATCTGCCGCACCTTTCCCCAGTTACCAGTCTTTGCCCGTCGACTTCGGTGTAGTGCGGACCAGGGCTTTGCACCCTCGTTGGACATTCGCTTTGTCAAGACGCAAACGTTATCGAATATCCTCATCTGGCAAGGCGGGACCGTCCCATGTTACCGGACCGGACTCCCGGAGCGAGAGCCACGTGTGCGCAGCCGGTCAGCGAAGGGGCGCACGTGGTATCGTGCAACGCGCCGCGTAGCGAGAATGCGTTTTCAACGTGAAACTCATGCGCCATTACTGACGACCTTACAAAAGAATGTTCACGCCTCCCTTCGCGACGTGCGACCAGCCTTCCGGCAATCAAGAAGATCCCCGCGAGCTTCTCAAAACCGTTGTCGCAGCATCGCTTGTGACTGGCCTCGAAATGTTCGATTTCACCGTTTTCGGATTCTTCGCGGTGATGATCGGAGACCGGTTCTTCCCAGCGAACGATCGGATGACTTCATTGCTGTGGGCCGTCGGTACATTCGGCGTCGGCTTTTTCATGCGACCTGTTGGCGCGATGATCATCGGCGCTTACGCGGACCGCGTGGGACGCCGCGCAGCGATGACGAGGACCAGCTGGATGATGGCTCTGGGAACCGCCGCGCTCGGCCTGTGCCCGTCGTTTGCCAGCATAGGCGTGATTGCGCCGCTCGTTGTCATCGCCGCTCGATCGTTGCAGGGCTTTGCCGTCGGCGGCGACATCGGAGTTGCCGCGACCTTCGTGCTGGAGGCGGGGCCCGTGTCGCGTCGCGGCTATCTGGTCAGCTGGCAGCTCGCTAGCCAGGGTGCGGCCGCGTTGCTGGGCGCAACCCTGGGCGTGCTACTCACCAGCACGGTGTCACCGGCCGCTCTTGCTTCGTGGGGCTGGCGGATCCCATTCCTGATCGGTCTGCTGATCGCGCCAGTCGGTCTCTACGTTCGCCATCGGCTTCACGATGATCCGATTCCCACCAACACCGCCAGAAATGCCGGCACACAGGTCGCCGAACTATGTCGCGAACATGGAACGACGATCCTGCTGGCGATGCTGATGATGATGGGGCAAACCATACCGGTCTACGCGATCGTCTACTTCATGCCGAGCTATGCGACTCGCGTGATGCACATGCCCGCCGTCATCGGATTTCTGGCTTCCGCGTTGTCTGCGCTGCTGCTGGTCGTCATTCCGCCGCTGGCCGGCCGTCTCATAGACAGTCTGCCTCGCCGCAAGCCACTGGCCCTCCTCGCCTCTGGATGCACGGCGCTTCTGGTCTATCCGGTCTTTCTGATGATTACCCGTGCGACCAGCGCGCTGCCTATCCTGTGCGGCGTCGGGCTCATTAGCACAATGGTGGCGTTCGGCGCAGGCGCGGTCGCCCTGCTTGTGCTCGAAGCGCTTCCTGCGCGGGTGCGCGCCAGCGGCATGGCCGTTTCGCATTCGCTGCACGTCGCCTTGTTCGGCGGCACTGCTCAATTCATCGTGACGGCATTGATCAGATGGACCGGCGATCCCATGTCTGCAGCCTGGTATGTGGCGCCGGCGTGTATGGTGAGCTTCTGTGCGCTGATGCTTTTCAAGGAACGGCGCTTCGAAACCTGAACCGCCGCACACGCATTGACGCCTGTCGCTGCGTCTGAACCATCTTGTCAGCTAAAGCCCGAAAATCCTGCGGCGCCATGTCGTAGGCTCGCCGGAAGGCGCGCGTAAAATCAGACGCGCTTTTGAAGCCGAGTCCGTAGGCAATCTCTATCACCGCTAAGTGCGGATACCGGATCAGTTCATCGGCCGCATGGCGTAGCCTCAGGTGGCGGATATAAGCGCCAACGCCGCCTCCATGCTGAAACAGGCGATAGATGGTCGGGCGAGGAAGTTGAAGCGCATTGAGCACACTTTCCGGGGAGAGTTCATCTTCAGTCACGTGCGCCTGAATCTAGCGCCGCACCTGACCGAACATGGCTGCCCGGGCTGCAGCGCGCGTGTCGCCGCTCAGGCGCGCCTGCCGTCCAAACGCTGCGACAAGGAGCTTGGCCGCCGCGCGTATGGCGCCGTCCGCCTCACCGGCACTCATGCATGCGATCGTCCGACTGAGCGCCGCAACGTGTTCGATGATCAGTTGCTCGAGCGGCGTCGAACCATGGAGCACACGGCCGTGGATGGCCTCCGGATCAGGAAAGACTTCCTGCACCAACTCGCCCGGCACGAAAAACGCGATCACCCTGCATGCTTGGCGTTGCATTCAAATGGATACGCATCCTCTACCGGTGTTGGCAGACTGGAAAACGCTACTATGAAAGCGTCTATCTGAACGCGTTGAGAAGGCGCGGCTCGCCGCTTCTCGGCAAGCTGAGTCTGTCCGACGGATAAGAGTGGGCGGCTCTTGCTCCTTTATCTGATTGGGGCAAGCCGCGCAGCGGCGCGTCAGGCCGAAGGCGAAGCTCGCGGGGAGCCGGTGGGCAACGACGGAACCGCCGTCAGGCGGCTGTCCACAGCTTTGCGCTGTGGGGCAGCGTCGTTGTCCACGGGCGGGCGCGTGATGATCAGGGAGCGCAGAAGCATCGAAGAAACAAAAAAACTTGACGGACCACCTCAGGGCATGTTGCTGCCGGTCGCGTAGGCGCGACGGGTGGCCGTTCTGCCGGTCAAAGCCGACGCCCGGCGGCCGAGCCCGGATGCAGGGTTTTCAACCGGAGCGCACGTTCGAGAACCGTGTGAACTATCCGTTCCTGCTCACAACGATTCGATCGCAGTTGCTTGACCCTCCCATCGTTGGAATGTCTACGCTGCACAGAACCGTAAGCGAAAGGAACAATCAATGTTGATATCTCGCCGCAAATTCCTGCTGACGTCCGTCGCCGCCGCATCAGCGGCGCTTGCTGCATGTGCGCCATCGCCGATCAGCGGTTTCAAGTCAGTCACCAACGGAAATAATGGCAACACGCCGCGCCGTCTAGTTGCCGAGACCCGTTCGATCGAAGTCAACGGCCGCGCCGCGACGGTGTTCGGACTGCATCAGCCAAACGGCACGCGCGGCCTGTTCCTTGACCCGGGCGAGCGCTTCGCGGTCGAACTGGAGAACCGCTTGAACGAGCCAACCATTGTTCACTGGCATGGGCAGGAGCCGCCGCCCGACCAAGACGGCGTAAGCCAGTTCGGGGTGCCGAAACTCCAGCCGGGCGAGCGCCGTGCCTACGATTTCGCTGCGCGTCCCGGCACTTACTGGATGCACTCGCATCAGGGCTTTCAAGAGCAGCAGTTGCTCGCCGCTCCGTTGATCGTGCGCACTGCCGACGACGTTCGGGCCGACATTCACGAGGTGACGATTTTTCTGGAGGATTTCCTTTTTCGCGACCCTGCCGAGGTCATGTCGGAACTCCGACGCGGGAACGCAAACCGGATGGATGCCATGGCAGCATCGAGCCGGCATGAACCCCCCCCCCGGCATGGGTGACATGCCGGGCATGAGCAGAGTGGCTGGCGGCGACATCCGCGACATACCAAATCCGATGCCGATGAAAATGGATTTCAACGACGTAGACTTCGATGCCTATCTCGCCAACGATCGAACACTGGAGGATCCGGAAATCATTCGGGTAGAGCGAGGCGCAAGAGTTCGCCTACGCATTATCAACGGAGCGTCATCCACGAATTTCCACGTTCACCTGGGACGACTGCAGGGTACGGTCGCCGCTGTGGATGGCGACGCCACCTGGCCTTTGAGCGCGAACCGCTTTAATCTGGCAATGGCCCAACGCATCGATATTCTTCTTGAACTTCCCAGTGAAGCGGGAGTGTGGCCGGTGCTTGCCGTGCGCGAAGGTGATCGACAGCAAACGGGCATTATTCTCGCCACTTATGGCGCCAACGTCGGCAAGTTCGCCTCTGTGGCAATCGAAAAATCTGCAGCGCTGGACTTCGATCAGGAGGTTCAACTGTCAGCGGCCAAGCCTCTGGCGTTACGCTCCGCCGATGCGCATTTTATGCTGGTGCTAACCGGCTCAATGCACCCCTATGTGTGGGGATTCAATGACAGGGGATGGGACAATCGCGCCACCGTGAAAATTCGGCCCGGACAGCGAGTGACGATGACCTTTCACAACGTGACGATGATGTCCCACCCCATCCATCTGCATGGTCATCACTTTCAGGTCGTGGCGCTCAACGGCAACGCGTTCTCCGGCGCGTTGCGGGACACAGTGCATGTGCCCCCAATGGCAAAGGTCACCGTGGCGTTCGACGCGGACAACTCAGGTCGCTGGCTAATGCATTGCCACAATCTCTATCACATGCTGGCCGGTATGATTACCGAAGTGGCCTACGCCTGACGTGAGGCGGCCAGCCTCACGTCAGGATTGCGGCGCTTGTGGCACCACCGCTATCGGCGCACTAGTGCTTGGCAGTTGTGGCTGCTTCGGTCTACGAGTCTGCGACCATTGTCTTCGAGACAAGGGGCAGTTCTAGCTCAACAACGGACGTCCGCGAGCTGACGACGAAAGACCGTAGATTGCCGGTCCCAGTCGTATCGATATTCGTACTCGATCGTCAACAAAGCGGTTTCTGACGGCAGTCACAGTCGATGGCTGGACGGGTGCTTCGGTAGACTGACAACGTTCCCGCTTTTGAGCATCGCACGAAGCTCCGCATTGTCGACGCTCAAAGCTGCATTGATGGAGGCGATTCGCGCCAGATCGGCCTCGAGCCGCCCGATTCGCTGCCTCAATTCCTGTACGACGTCGCGGAGTGCCTGGAGTTCGGCCTGCTCGTCAGGGCGGTGGTGCACGTCGCGGCCCATGTGCACCCTGATGCGTGCAGCAAGATCCGGATAGCGGTTGTGGATCAGGGCGGGTGTGAAACCGGCCTCGCGGGCAACGGCACTGATTGAAATACGACTTGCACACGTTCCCGTCTGCCCTTCAAGCAACTTGGCCAAGGCAGCTTCCAATTGTTCGCGCGTCGCTGTATCACGCGTCTCGGGCATGAGATATGCTCGGATCTGGTGTACGGGGGAGTTGAGGCGGGAGATTGAAGGCGATGGAGGTTTCAGCTGAGAATCTGATTGTCGAAGTCGGAAACCAGCGAACAACAAAACCATCCACCATGAGCAAGTTTACGGAAAAAGCAGTCATC
>NZ_JBNDKT010000063.1:0-26310 GCF_050435685.1 Paraburkholderia sp. GAS448 | reverse complement strand
GCGCTCTTCAGGCTGAAGCTGTTGATACGTTCTTCTTTTTTGCATGTGCGCACCTTACACGAGGAAGGTGTTGCACTTCAGATTTGATCGCGCCCCGTCTTTTCTGCGCTTGCGCAGCAGCCAAAGGCTGATGGCGCGGAGGATGTCAAAACCATCTGATACGCAGACGCTTACGCTCCCAAAGGAAGCTTTAGCCACCCCTTGAAATGTCCCCCGACCACTTGCACACCGCGCACGCAACAAAGAACCGGGCCCACCGCAACCCCGATGCCGACCATAAGGATACCCGTCAGCACACACCGACCAGTTCGCCAATCGGATGACGGCAAAGATCATTGCGGTTTGCCACCGGAATACTAGGCGATATGATTGCTTCAGGTGAGGAAAAATTACCTCCCATGTCACCAACGATCATCGAGGTTGGAATGTCCATTATTAAGGTAGTTCCGGAAAATCGCGGCCGCTCCCAGCGATATGTATATCTGTATGGGGCCATGAAGGCTCTTGCCCGGCCTGAAGAGAGCGTGATGCGCGACTTCCACGCGGGCGAGCAAGTTCTCAGCATCGAGGACGTCAATAACATCGTGACAATCACATATCGGAGCAAGGCAGCGCTGGTGCAGTATTCCGGCCTACTCCTGCAAGCATGGAAGCATGTGGCGTCGTCGATCGATGTCCCATTCCTTCGACACATCACGCCGGACGGAGCAGTCATCGTGGGCAATCCGAATGCGAAACCTGAAGATTACGAGGTAAAGGTCGAGCCGGGTACGCTGTTCCGTGGCAGCGTCTACCCCGAAGACGGTCCCCGGACGCTCTCCTTGGGCATGGTGATCGGGGCGCTCCATGTGCCAGGACATCCCTACCCACTCGCCAAAGACGCACCGTGCCTCATAAGGAGTCACATTTCAGGTATGGGATGGCAGAGCGGTGTCGTCGTCTGCGAATGGGTTTCGACCGAGGCTTTCCTGTCCTTCGCATACATCGTTGTGTACGCTTGGCGTGTGGCTGGGCATCAACCGGCTCCGGGAACGATCCGCCACATCCTTCCCGACCGCAACTATGTCGAGTGCAACCTGTGGGACGAAGATCCTAGAAAAACACTCATCAATAGCATAAAGTGAAAGTGACTTTTCCCTACCGACGACCTAATCGCATCACATGTTGAAACTGAAACGCCCCAGCGGACAGAGGTGCCTGCGATTAAAATGGCAGCGTGATGTTCCGCGCGTTCCACTTAACGCTCAAAAAACTGCCCAAACGAACGAGACCACCTCTCTCTGTCCATAAACGTGTCTCGCCCGTTGTCTACCTTAATAAGGAAACTTATGTTCAAGTATCTGGTTGTCGTTCTTATCGCCTTCGTCCTCGCTGCTTGCGGTGGTCGCGAAGATTCGAATGACCCGCTCGTCGGCACCTATGACCGCGTAGACGGCCAACCTTTGCTCAAGATCGAAAAAAATGGTGGTCAGTATGTTGCGTACAACCGTTCCAAGAGTGGTGGCTGGCAACCTGTGAATGAGAAGATCAAGACGTTGACGCCAACCGACCTCCTGAACTTTACAGCTGGCAAAGAGTCCAGTGACGTGGCAGGAATCGAGGGGCTCACATTTGACTTCTTCAAGGCGCCGATCGGTTGGTCAATTCTTGGGTTTACTACTCAGACTGGCTATGTCGTTTTTTCCGGCCAGAATGCCGTTGATGTGAAGCGCGTTCCTTAATTCCTGTGGCGCAACCGATCAGCGTTGGCGGCGCCACTGTGCTTTTGGATACGTATGCAACGTGCGTTATGTTATGAGGATCAGCGGTTTGTCTGGTAGATGGCGTTGTGAGTTTTTTTGCTAGGCGCAACACCTTCGGTATGGGCGAATATACATGACGGGTTCCGCCATTGCGGGACGTGTCAGAAATTCTGTGTGCTGAGGTCGGTGTAAAAGATCTCAGTCGATCGCGCTGGTGAAGCGCTCGCCGAAGAGAATGGCGAATTGATTGACCGCTTGCCGCCAGGTGATAGGCGGCATCTTCCAATCCTTTTCGATGTTGCGCAAGGCCAGATACAGCAGCTTGCTGGCGGCCTCGTCGCTGGGGAAGTGGCCGCGGTTCTTGACGATCTTGCGCAACTGCATGTGCATGCTCTCGATGGCGTTGGTTGTGTAGAGAGCAAAAACCCGAAGTCGCCGAAGCTTTTTCCGGATGTCCTTGCGGCCGTCGGCGCGGATGCCCAGCGCCAGGTACACCGCCTTGTTTTTGACCGTGCCTTCGTCGCGAATCTTCAGCCGCAGGGCGTCGAAATACACGATCGGATACATCGCTTCGAGCGGCCGCTGCTGCCATTGCTCGACCTCGGCCAGCACTTCATCGGTGACGGTGGAAATCAGGTCGGGCGACACCTGCAGCCCGTACAGCTCCAGCAGATGGCCCTGGATCTCGCGCACGCTCATGCCGCGCGCGTACATGCTGATGACGTGATCGTCGAAGCCGGGTAGCCGGCGTTGATACTTGCCCACCAGTTGCCGCTCGAACGACCATTGCGGCACTGCCAGTGATGTAAGCCGTCGTCCACTCGATCCGATGGGAGACATACCTCCCATCGCCGCACGTGACAGCTTTACCACCTGCTACATACCGATTGACGCGCCGATCACGCGGACACCTCGCGCACCATCACTCTTGACGTGAGCTACTTTCGGGGTGCAGTTCAGGACTCGTGGGCGTGTTAGTTTCACGCAACTCGCGAGGCGTTGGTCAGGCAATCACTTCGCCTGGCTACCCAAATCCGCTTCCCAGCCGCCGCCAATCTCCTGCCAGTGACCGCCACCTGCCCCGCTATCCTGTGATGGACTCTCCCTTTCAAAACCGCCTAACTCCTCTGAACTGGTGAGTGCCGGAGTGGCGCTAAAAGAGCCACTCTCCGAATTTACCGAAGGTCCACCACTACCTCCGCTACCAGCACCCGACGAGCCAGAGCCGCCTTTCTCGTCGCTCTCGCCCTTGCCAGCGTTCCTTATAGCGTCCCTGACTTTATCGTCATTAGCAGCGCCCATGCCGGCAACGGCGGCAGCCATGGCATGCGCTGCCCTATTAAAGCTCGCATGACCGACGGCCCCACCGCCAAACAAACTACTGGCAATCCTCGGAATGTCCTTGAACAAATGAGTAATGACCCACGTTATCCCGAGAAGCCCCAGTAGTCCGGCAAAAGATACGCCAGCGGATGTACCACCGACCGCAGGATTTGTTGCGTTCATCTGAGACTGGGCAGTGCTTAGCATCGAGGATACAAGTGTGAGCACGACACTAATGACCATCTGATACGCAGAAGCGCCCAAAAGAAACTTCAGCCATCCAGTAAAAAAGCCGTTAGACCACTTGCAAACCGCGCACGCTACAAATAGCGGGCCGACCGCGACACCAAGACCCACCATCACGATCCCGGTGAGCATCACGCCAACGAGTTCGCCTACAGCAATGACAGAAAGCACAGTTACCGCGAAAAGTATAAGTGCGCCCAAAACAAGCTCGCCGATCAACACAAGGCTCCACTTGTAGAATGGAACGCATCCCAATTGGCCATAGTAGGCCAGAATCGACGACGCAAGGGTCTTCGCGAGCTGCTGCATATACGACGCTATCGCGCCGGACGCTGACGACGACCCCGTAGCGGCCTGAGTGAACGAACCTAGAAGCCCCTGAAGTCCACCATTTGTACCCACAAGTGCAGCATATGATCCAAGGCACGCAGCCACGATCACAGCAGGCACCAACGAACCAACCGTGATCCCCATGAAGCTATCTCCGCTCCCGGCAAAGGAATCCACTATGCCCCACAGGAAATAGGAAAGTGCCAAGACTCCTGCGAGCGCGAGCGCGATGGGAGTTGCACTCGATGCCATGGAGTTGGCCTTCGATGAAATCGCAGACTGCGCACTATTGATAGGCGACAAAATGACATTTACAAATGAGCCAATCGCACTCAAGTTCGCCTGATCTCCAGTCGAGACAGCCTGGCATGCCGCCGACGAAGAGGACCCAACAGCGGCGGCGGCCGCACTCGCGATTTGGTCCCCAAGACTCTGCGCCCGAGAAGACGCAGGCATGAGCAAACAAAGTGGAAGTAAAACTCCCAAAAGAATCCGCTGCCAACGATCTTTCGTAATGCCCATTTTCAACTCAGGTTGGTTGTGCGTTTAATATCCAAGCAGGTTCGTAACGACCGGGATGTTGCTGACGGCATTTGCGGCGTTCTGCGACATCGAACTTGACGTTTGTTGTGCCTGCTGAGCTGATTGAGTGTCGGCGGCATCGACCGACTGCTTATAGGCCTCTTGGCGCACCAGCGTCTGGATGCCTTGAAGCGCTGCCTGGTTGATCTCCGAGATGTTGTCGAGCGCAGCGTTCGTGATCGCGATCGAGTCATTCGTGCCGAGGAGACCTGAGTTCTGGGTGGCGATTGACTGCCGTTGCTGCATCGTCTTCTGCAGCTCGTTCGACATGTTCGTGTAGTTCGCAATCAGCGAGGTGGCGTTTTGCTGCCCTGCG
Organism: Paraburkholderia sp. GAS448; assembly: GCF_050435685.1. Classification (NCBI taxonomy): domain Bacteria; kingdom Pseudomonadati; phylum Pseudomonadota; class Betaproteobacteria; order Burkholderiales; family Burkholderiaceae; genus Paraburkholderia; species Paraburkholderia sp. GAS448. The sequence continues at coordinate 21,771 of NZ_JBNDKT010000063.1, read as the reverse complement.
GCCGACTGACTCGCGAGGTTCTGGACATAGCTCGTGAAGCTACCGGTCGCCGGATTCGCGGCGTATTGAGACATGACACCCGTAACGAAGTTCGCCTCGCCGCCCAGTTGATTCATCAGTGACGCGTCGACGTTCCACTGATTCATCAAGCCGGAAACGGATTGGTCCGCGCCGACGATCGAGGTGATGCCGGACAGATTCTTGACCGTGTTGCCGGCATTCTTGACCGAGTTCTCCAGCATTTGCACTTCACGCGCCGCCGACTCGATCTCCAACTGCTCCTGCGCCAGCGTGTGAATAGCTGTCTGAATATTCTCCATGAAGTTTGTCGGATCGAATACGAGCCCGCCGCCGCCGCCCGCGAAGGCGGGAACAGTAGCCGCAGACAGGGTAAGGAGAGCGACAAGCTTAGGCAGCTTGCGCGTCGACGCTTTCGTCACTTTCAGGTTCACGGTCATAGTCCACTCGTTTGATGGTCGCGGCTTCTGCGAGGTAGTCGTCAAGCCAGTTTGGATTGGTCTTTTCCACCGCCTTGTGCCTGTTGAAGATTGTCTGCAGGTGTTTCTCCGAACGAAGATAGTTCAGAACTTCCGGAGTAAACACCGTCTGAACGACTCTCGTGAAGTTGTCCTGCACGAACATGTATTCGAGCCGCGGCCGCAGACGACCAACCCTATTGATCTGCGTATCATTAAGACCGAAGTTCTTCTTGTAGAACTCGCGGTGAGACTCGACCTTGTTGTTGTACATCAGGATCGTCGTCTTGATGTTGTCGATAAGGTCCTCGCGTACGGGCCCATTTATTGAACCAGGACTCTGCACCGTTAGCCATACGAAGGCATTTTTTTTGCGGAATGTTTTTAGCCAATCGCCGATCTTTTTTGCAAACGTTTCGATCTGAAGCAGGAAAGACGCCTCTTCCAGGTAAATGAAAGTCGGTCGCCCATCGAGCGACATGTCGATACAGCGGAACGCATATTCCATGAACATCTCGAACAGACGAGGAATCGCTGCCAGTTCTTTCATTTCGATGGCAGTCCACGCTTCGAGACTGAAGTCGTTTTCCTCGTTGTCGAAAATGCCATACGGTCGATCATGCAGCCATTCACCAATGGCCTCAGACATCCGCGGCGGGCACAGCACATGGAACGTCGCGATCGTCCTTGGGCTGGTAAAGTGCTCGTCGTACATGTTGCCGAGGATTCGATCAATCTCCTCGCGATCTTCGGGCTGAATCTCATACCCCGAAAGCTCGAGCATCCGGATGAGGAACTCGCGTACCCATATGCGGCTAAAGTCCGTGCCATCGTCCAGCTGGAACGGATTCAGCCGTAGAGACCCGGCCTTGTAGTCGAGATACTTGCCGCCATGCAGGAATGTCGTGATCTTGACCGATGCATCTCTGTCGAAGATGAAGGTGTTCACATCGCCGTACTTCTGGAACTGTGACAAGCAGAAGTTCACGAACGTCGTCTTGCCCGACTCCGTTGGAGCGATCAGAATGGCATGGCCGACTTGGCCGACGTGCGGCACCCACCGATATTGACAGCCGTAGCTGTCGATGAACATTGCATGCGGAGGCGTCCGCTTTTTGAGTACCTCGGAGAAATGCGCGTGAATCCGCGGGCCCGGGTTCATTGTGTAAATCGGCGCCAAGTCTGCCACGTTGTCGACGTGAATCAAATGGTAGCGGGCCTGCCACTGCCAGTTGCCTGGCATCATGGCGGCGTAGCTCGGGCCGAGATTCTCTCTCTCGCGCAACGTAAGGAGCCGCTTGAGAGAGAACAGCCGCTCGACGTTGGCACAACGTCTCTCAAGATTCTCTCGGTTTCGATCAAAGACCATTACCGACAAGTTGTAATACGCTGCATTCGGGCCCCCTCCTGTCAGGCGCTTGAGAGCAGCGTCGGCGTCCGCTACGAGCTCAGCCTTGCCGGGAGCGGCCTCCGGCTTCCTCCCAGTTGCCTTCGAGATGATCGTTGCGGCCAGGGAATACTGGGTCATCTTGAGGAAGTTCCGGACGTCCGTCAGTTGCTTTTCACTCCCCTCCTTTCCCATGCACCGCACGATCTGCGTCACGACAAGCTCGTTGTCGGAGCGGAGCAAGTTCTCGAGCAGCATCGGATTCGATCGGGTGGGCCATTGTTTGGCGCCGTAGACCGCCGCGTACCGGTCGCCGCGGTTGCCCGTGAATCGAATAACGTCCGAGCCGACGACGACCGAATCCGCCGGCAGCCAGCCATCCAGCATGGCGTAGTCTGGCCGCTCGACGACGTCATACTCGCTGGCCGGATTCAAGATCTGGAACAGTGCGCGGTCGAATTCGCGTTCCTGCAGTCGTCGGAAAGACAAGGCGGGCGTGGCGCCGATGAACGCAGAGAGGATCTGCTCGAATGTCTTCCAGTTCATTTCGAGCTGTCGGCGATCGCGCGCGAGCCCCGAGGCCGTCGACACCGATCCGTTCATCGCCTTGAGGTACGCCATCGGCCCCGAAATCTGCTCCTCTGCCTCGATATGGCGAGCCCGATCCATCACGCCATCCACACCCGTGTTCCCCGTGTAGAGCACGAAGAGCCAGTGGTGCATCTGGTAGAACGAGCCGTTTCTGAATGGTCGCGCATAAGCCTCGTCTACTCGACGGGCCACCTCATTCTTGAAGGTTTGCTTGAGGTAGCTGTACGCTTTTTTTCGTTTGGTCGTGATCCAGAGCGTGATCCGCTCGTCGAGGTTCGCGTTGATTGCGCGCTCGAGTTCTTCCACAGCGCGATTGACCAGTTCATCATCGATGTTGTCGGGATCGAGCCCCGAGAATTCGAGCCCGGCCAGCAAAGAACCATCCTTGTTCAGGATGACGCTGTCCGAGATGTAGGTCATCCACGGGAGCAGCTCTTGAAGCGGCCGCTCCTCTTCCTTGACCTGGTATATGGGTTGCACCGGCTCAGCCGACTTTGCCATGACGAGTACCTATCCAGTCCGCCCGACTAGCACCGAAAGTCACGGCCGAAACCTTTCGGACGTTGCCCTCTACCCTGGAGAGTCTCGCGAGGCCACGGGTGGTAACGGTCAGCCATCTGGTTGTAGTTCTTCCTGATCTCCGTCGAAAAGAGATCATGCCGAAACTGATTCTTGTAGTAGGCCTGCGCAACAAACGCGGCAACGATCGGGAAGATCGTCGCCCACCAGTGCCACTGGTATGCCAGGTATCCCACAACAAAGGCCGATCCGTAGATAACGGCGGTGTGAGCACCGCTCAGACCGCCGGACATCTTTGGGTTGACGATTGCCTGAATGATGGGACTGGTACGCATGCCTACTTGCTCACCACGTTAGATGGAGCACTGGGAGTTCAGGCCCAGTTGCGTGATGATCGTGACGGCAACGCTCGCCAGCACGGTCGGAACGCCGATTTTCACGGTCAGATCAGCCATGTCGTTCTTGTTCATGTAGTGAGCGATCGCCCACAGTAGAACAGCCGCGACTGCCACGATGGCCACGATCCCCTTCAGGATGGACGGGATGATGCACAGACCCGACACGTTCACCGACGAAGTCTGCGCCATCACCGACTGGCTCGCGACGAGCACTGCGACGAAGACGGCAGCTTGCACCGACGGCATACGGGACGCTTTTGTTACGCCTTTAACAAAGCGATTGGACAACGTATTTTCCATGTTCAACTCCCTTGACACGAACGATTTCACCGACACGACGGACGTAATGGAACTTCCCGTCCTCCCCCTGCTTCACCGACCGCGTGACGTGCACACATACGTGCACAGCGCGGGCGATATATCCACGAACTGCTTCCGGCGACAGGCTTGCGTCCGGCGGCAGACTCATCTGGTAGAGCATTTCCAGCGCGTACAACATGTCTTCAGCCGAACTAGCGTGTACGGTACTCAACGATCCGTCGTGCCCCGAGTTGAAAGCACGGATCAAATCGAACGTTTCCGAACCGCGGGTCTCGCCGAGAATCAGGCGGTCCGGCCGCGCTCGCAGCGTGTGCTGCACAGCGAGCTGCGCCGTCACGCCTCGTGACGCATTCGTCAGCAGACGGACGTGATGCTTCAGATCGGGTTCCAGTTCGAGCGAGTCCTCGACAGAGATCACCCGCTCGTACTCCGGAATGCACATGCACAGGGCGTTCGCGAGCGTGGTCTTCCCGCTGCCCGTCGGCCCACCCACCATGACGTTCTTCTTTTCCGTCACGAATAGGTTGACCAGCAGATCAGCCTGCTGCTGCGTCAGCATTCCGCGCGCCACTAGCTGACCGATGTTCGGACGCTTTCCGCCCTGTTGGTGCTTTCGGATACACAGAGACGGCCCACCGTGCGACGCCGGAGCAAGTGCGCCAGCAATACGAAGGTTCTCGACCGAAGCAGAAATGAAGGTTTTCGCCGAATTTGCCTGTACGGTCTCGTTGACGGTCTTCGCGAGAGCAACGATCGCACTCTCGATCTGGACATCTCGGATACCAGCGTCGTCGATGAAGATCATCTCGCCGGCGCGCTCGGCGTACACGATGCCGCCCGGATTCACCATGACCTCATTCACGGCCGGATCCTCGAACAGGGCATTCAATGGCTCTAGGTTCTTCCTGAGCACTTCCATCACGTGTGCCTTGTCGGCCATCCTTTTTCCCCAAATGCAGTCTGACGTTTACCTGGGGAAATTTTCGGATGCGGGCTTGCCTGAACCTGAACGAAAAGCCCTTTGATGACCCGCTCTTTCAGTTTCTCGTCATTGGCAGGTTCGACGGCTAAAAATGCGATTGGCCGTGCCACGACAAGAAACTGCCGTGCACGGCCAGTCGAAAGGTGAGCCTTTACGGGATTGATGAAATCAGGTGCGGCTCTGGAAACTCCCCACGGTGAACCAGGTCATCAGCCCCAAGCCAAGGAACAGACTGGAAATGATCCAGTGGCCCAGCGACCACGGGCTAAACGGGACGAAACAGAGCCAGCCGATGAAGATCGCCGCGGCCGATCCGCTGAGATTGAAGCCGATCGGGTTATAGAGACCGAATTCGCTCCGCTTCACGGAGCGAACAACCAGGCCATCCACCACGCATGGAACGAAAATTCCGACGAGGCCCACGAGATAGAACGGCCAGAATGCCGCCCACCTCCAGATCACCCGATACATGTAGCGCCACACTCGCTCCATGTAGGCATCCATAATCGAGCCGGCCCACGCATAGCCCTTGTAACCTGACTCTTGCGCTTTCTGGTAGTCGTTAACGGTCAGACGCACCATCCCCGTGTTGACGAACCACGACTGGAACACATCGGTCGCGCTCTGCGTAATCGCGTCGACATCGGACCGACAACTGGTCACGAACTCGATTTCGGAAGGCGCAATCTTGAAGCTATCCTCCAGCATGAAGATCGGACAGATCAGAAGCGTGAGAATCGGCGCGATGATCCACCAGAAATAGACCTTCCCGACAAACGGATTGTCTCGGATCTTAGCCATATCAGATGCCAGTGTTCTTTGCGTGCGCCATCACATGCCGCACCACGCGGCGAGCGATCGGTTCAGGCATGAGTCGCGCCACGAGCAGTACGGTGGACTCGTTGCGATCATTCTCAACAGCATCGTCCGCCGGTCGGCGAGTCACCGTGATTTCTCCGTCGCCGTTTCGGGTGACGAATGTCAGAAGGGGTTCCCTCAGTGGATCCCACGAAACGACGCCATCGACGACACGAGCCTCGACGCTCAGATCGAACACGTCGGTTGCGCGACGAACAAGCGCAACAAGGTAAGCCACGAATGCTTCCATCTCGCCAGGCTTCTCAGTCGCGCGATAGGCTGAAACGGCGTCGATCAAACAATCGCGAAGAAGTGGGCCATCGCGCCCGGGCAGCGCACCGCTCAAATGGGCGGCCAGGCTGTCCGAAGCGGACTCGAGCAGAGCGTGGTCAAGCCAGATATCCCGTGCCTTCGGGAATAGCATGCCGTCGCGCGCCACCTTGGACATCGCAACCGGGGCAACCATCTTTTCTGTGATTTCAGTCATTCGACAGTTTCTCCTCAGCCCAGCTCAACGGCTGATGATGGGCACTCGGCCCTTGTACAACCAACTACCGCCGATGAAGGCAAAGTAGTTCATGGGGGGAAGGCGCGTCAGCAAATCCTCGGATACAAGCGCGATGTCTTTGACGCTCATGCTGCGTGAGCCAGAACCCGAGAAATCCGTCGGGTGGCTCGTACTGTTGCGCCCGGAGTTGACCGATCGCGACTCTTCTCGGAAGCCGGTCTGTCCGAACGATTGAGCGACCCATTTCGCAGTCTCGTAGTCTTTGAGACGGAGCGTGATCACGTTGTTCAGATTACCGAGCACCTGCATTGCTTTGTCTTTGCTTCCCATCCGGGCAATGAAGTCCGAAATGGTTTGCGTAGCGATGTAGCACTGCATGCCAGCGCCACCACCCTTGTTGAGAATCTGGATCAGTTGCGCGTTCAGGGCTTCGGACGCTTCGTCGACGAAAAGGTGGACATCGTTCTTGCCTTCGAAGTTGTAGATCGCACCGCAGACCGACGCGAGGTCTGCCAGGATGATCGAGCCGATCGCCGAGCCGATGGTCGTATTCGACAGCGAATCCAAACCCACGTAGAGCACCGCCCCTTCAGCGATAATCTTGCGCGTGTCCATGATGTCGCGCTCGTCGAAGACGTCGGTCGGATCAGGGGACAGCATGCGCCCGACTTCTTCCGAGCCAAGCATTTCAAGTAGCGGCTCGAGCACCTGAATCATCTTCGAGTAGTGTTCTTTCGAGTGCTTGACCATTGCGCACAATGCGTCGATGGTCTCGTCGAACGGAATGTCGTTGTCCTGGCACGTCTTTGTGTAGAGCGAGATCCATGCGAGGAGCGGAGACGCGTTCTTAGGATCGGCAAAGGCCTGCGCGTCTCGTTCCCACGTCGGTCCCACATGCTTGTAAAACCACTTCCGAAGGATCGACTCGAGCAGGTCCTCGACGCCGACCTGTGCCCAGCGCTTCACGGAGCGGATCGTCGGATTGCGGCCGTCCATCAACTCGCCGCGGATGATGCGGTACAGCGTTTTCCACGCGAAGGCTTGGAACGATCCGTTCGCATCGACTTGTTCAGCGATACGTGATGCCAGGTCCGAGACGTTGTTCCAGTTCGCCAGGATACTCAGTCGAATCGACCTGGACGGGTGCGCCGGATGGAAATAATAGAAGCGCCGGCCGGTCCGTGCGCACTCGGCACGCAAGCGGTCTTCGATGTCCTTGTCCCCTTTCGGATCAACGAAAATTATCGTTTTCCCCATGTGGACAAGCTGCGCGAGCAACATCTCATAGAACTTGGTTTTGCCGGCCCGAGTTGTACCCGTCACGAGCGTATGGCCAGTCAGCGTTTCTAAACCCGCGCCGATGGGATGCTCGTCTGGATTGATTCCGTGAATCCACGGCACACCGATCTTGCTGTCGTCGACAGGCTTCCAGCCCGCCGACTTCATCGCTTCGACGATTCGATTCGGGAGCCACTTCGGGAGCGGCGGGATATTGGCCTTGCCTCGACGCAGCAAGTGCTTGCTTATCTCTGCCTGTTCCTGATCCCACGCAAAACCGTTTCCGATGTAGAGCTTCTGAGCATCGGACATTTGCTTGGACCGCTCCATCAGCTCGTCGACGGTGATCTCCTCAACGCGATACCCGCTGAGCGACAGACGAAATCGAAAGAGGTCTGCGGCCTGCAGCCAGCGGCGGCTTGCGAAAGCGAAGCACGCGATGCCGAACACCGCCCACTCGATCGGCATAGCCCCCAAGGCGCAACTGAGGATCAAAACAATTCCGCCGAGCACCCAAGTGACAACCGCCGGGATCTCATAGGCCGGTCGGAACATGTCGTGATAAGTCTTCATCGTGGAGTGCTCACTCGAACAGGAGGCCGCGGGCCGCTTTTTGGAGGATGAGGCTCTTTCTCGTCGAAGAGATCTCGACGATGAGCTTGTTCTCTTCGAGGATCTGCAGCACTTTCGAGGCAGGCAGTCCATGCTTTGCGAAAATCGTCACGGGGACAGCAATACCCGACTCGACTTCGTTGCAGGATTTTTTGATCTGTTCATAGTCATCGAGGGCTCGGATGGCCTTGAAGATGTCGAGGACTATGTCGGGATACTTTGGCGTCGAAGGTGCTTTCGTCGTATGTTCTGCAGCCGGTTGTTCGACCGTTGAGGGAGAGGTGGCCGAGGCATTCGCGTCAGGCGGAGTCGCGGGCGTTTCAGATGAGCATTGTGCTTCGCTCGGAGTGTTACCACCTTGCTGCGACTGACCTGCGGCTGCGGCCGATCCAGCTGCGGGCGTTCCCAGTCCCTCCCCGAACTGCTGAATTGATTCAGATGTGACGCCGTCAGGCAGTGTGCTCTTCTGGCAACGCCCGGTCATCGCACGCGTTTCGAATTCGCGGGCAGTTCGGTACGCCTGACGCACACAGGTAGTGACGGGCGACTCGCCGGTTTTGGGATCGACCTGATAGATCGCATCGTGCGCAAGCACGGCGACTTCTTCCGCCAGATTCTGCCAGGTCCCGATACCTACGATGTCCGCAGCCCAGGCCACGGCGTTCGCCGGACTCACCTTTAGTTCCGACAGTCGCCACTCGATGCTGAACCTGTTCGCATTCTGCGCACGAACCCAGTCGCTAAGCGCTGGCTTCGAGTGGAAGGGGGTCCAAGTCTTCTCCCCCGCGCGAATGATCGCTCGCGCATGCATCGTGGCCGGGATTCCAGCCAGCGTCGAAAAAAACACCGCAAATCTGTACTGGGGCACCAGAATTCGGCGCTTTTCGGCGCCGTGCTTCCCCGTGAAGAACTGCTGGTTACCGATTTGTAGCGAGTAGTAGCCCGCCATGAGTGCGTACCGAAGAAGTCCTCCGGGCTCGGAGAAGCAGATTTGCTCCAGAGGGCATTCTTGGACGTAATCCGCGACGGCGGTGATCAACGGCTGCCAGTAGTTCGCGAAGACTTCGGGCTTGGCCTCCGATGAGCTTCGGATGCGGGTGAGAAGACCCGTCTCGGCTTCGATTCTTTGCAGCAGGTCCGATGAGGAACGTAGGGAGAAGTCCATGTTGGAATGTTAAAAAGTGTCATCCCCAGTCCCTCACGAAATGAACGGTCGAAAAGGCGAACTTTTGAGTCTGCGATCTGGCTGCAGAGTCGTGATCTGTCTCGGCCTTGTCAGGCATGGACGTGACCGAGTGAATATGGGGCTTGTTTTTACGTCGCTTTTCCATTCGTCTCATCGCCAGTTCACTGTGTGACGCAATCTAAAGAATGGACTTGGCGACGGAGTCTATGCTGAGGGTGTTGAGATCCAACGGCGCGGTGTTTGGCTCAAGGTCGTCTTATTTGAGGATCTTGTAGCGCTACCCTACTTGTTGAAAGCTATACCAAAAAAGCTCTCATTCTTGTGTTGATGTGCCGCACCCTGCGCTGGCCGTTGATGTGGTTTCCTAGCGAATCGCACAGTTTTGGACGGGCTTTCAGCGAACGCGGGGGCATACGTGTGCCCCTCGGTTGCCGTGTGATCGTTGTGGTGAGGTGGCTCGAGCGATCGGTTTCGGGTTCTGGACTTTTTTTACGACACGACCGACGTTTCAGTCTTTATAGAAAACACTTCACCCCTTTAATACGTTTACAGGGGGTGAACTCCTTGCTGGATAAGGGTTTCGAGGCGGTCAGGTGTAGCCCTTTGGGACATCGGGTGGACGCTTATGGTCCGAAGGGCGTGTGGATATGGGGAGACGGTGTAAGGCTCTGGGGCCGAGAGTGTGTGGATATGGTGCGAAGGTGTAGCGCTATGGGAGAAATTCCTGGTCGGCGGTCAGGTGGAAGGTTTTGGGACCCGTTCGCTTGACTTTAGGTGTGGTCCTTTGGGATCGAATATCCCTCCATGAGGGGGACGGGTGGATGAAGGTTCTCCGTTACGGTGGATCATCATGGGATCAATACACCTTTGCTGAGGTGAGCAGTTTTGGGATGATCGTCGCGATGCAAAGGTGGAAAAGTTTGGGACTGTCATGACGCAGGCGAAATTCAGCTCGGCATGCGATTAGAGGAGTTGCGCCGCTGAAAGTGCCGGGTTGATAAAGGACTGCAGGATCGGAATCGTCGCCATTGCGTGGAACTGCATGGGATTCAATCGCCGTCAACTTCCGTGGGAAGGTGTACGACTATGGGATCCATACGCCGCTGGACGGAAATATAGAGGTGTATGGTCATGGGGCGTTCTAGGTCTAGGCGGGGTGGTGTATAGATTTGGGCTGTCCCTGTCTGATCCGCGTGCGCTAGGTGTAACGCTATGGGACGAAAACGCCCTTTTGGCGGCCTGCCGAGGCTGTCCGGCAGGCAAAGGTGTAGAAATTTGGGATCGCAAACGGAAGGGACACCAAAAAACTACACCATTCGAACGTTCAAAGGTGGATAGATATGGTCCGTATCCCGCTGCGACGTAAGCGCCCACTTCTAGAAAATCCTTTACAAATCAAATCGCCTAGATCGGTTCAACTTTTACGAGCGACTGGATGGGCACCGCTGCGCCGGGTCCCTCCTCGCTCATCCCAAATCACTCCACCTAGGAATGGTGTAAAAGTCTCACACCGTTTTCCACCTTTCGGTACAATGAGCCAACCTCTCCGGGACAGGACCTGAGACCGTGGTTACGAGAAAACAAACGGCAGCAAAGGCGGAAGGAGCGACCGATCAATTCGGGCTTTTCCCAGACGTTGAGTTGCCAGAGCCCTACAAGAAGGCGGTCTCCGCGGTACACATGGCGCCGAGGGAACGCGCTATGACGCTTCAGCAGTACCGCGTGTTCGATGCGTTGCTAAAGCACGCAACTGACCAGTACAAGGTCGATTCGACGCGAATCTGGTACACCATCAGTATCGGAGATTTGTCCAAGAAGATCGGCCTTGAGAACTCCAACAATACGCGGTACATCAAGGCAATCATCGACGAACTCGTTACCTTCGGGGTGAATTGGGATTATCTGGCAGGCCTCAACAAAGGCGAATGGAATTCGAGCGCTTTGCTGGCGGGTGCAAAGATTTCCAAAGGGGGAATGCTCAATTACCACTACGCGGACAACCTGCGTGAGCTTTTCATGAATCCGGAGATATGGGCTTGGATAGATTTCCGAATCATGAATCGCTTCAGTAAAGCGGTTACCGCACCCGTCTACCAGAATGTTCTCAGGTACGCGGGTATCGGGAAGACGCCTGTACTTTCAGTTGACGTTTGGCGTGATCTTATCGTCGGCATGGAGTGGCGCAAGGGATCGTACGCTGAATATAAAGAGTTCAAGCGTGCCGTACTTTTGAAGGCATTGGACGAGATCAACACGAAATCGGACCACAACTTCGAACTGATTGAGATCAAGGAAGGCCGCGCAATCTCGGCACTGCAATTCCTCGTCAAAGAAAAGGTCAAACAAGAGGTAATCGAGCCGTCAGACTTAGAGCTGATCACATCCGTCAAGAAACTCGGCGTGCCCTATTCCGAAGCTCGCAAGCTGCTGGCGAAGTTTGGTCCCGATGCTGTGACGCAGGCTGTGCGCTATGTCGAGCAGCGTATGACCTCGAAGCTCGCATCACTTGAGAGCGTTCCGGCATACTTCCGAAATGCGCTAAATAAAGGCTACACCCTGGGATCACCGCTAGTCGAAAAAGCAACGGCGGCATTGTCTTCCAAAGAAAGTGTGACGAGCACTTCCGAGGAAGTACTTGCACTCTTTGCTGCAGATCGAAGGGCTGAAAGTCGACGTTATTTCCTCGAACTCGAGCCGGGAGAGCAGGCTGCATTGATTGACCGCTATAACGAGCAACAGGAAACGGCTCTATTGAAAATCACGTCCGCCGCGAAAATGAAGAAAGCGTCTGAAACAGCCTTCTTTACGTGGCTGGGAGAGGACACGTGGGGCACACCGACTGATAGCGACGTTCTTCAATTTGTAATGACGAAGGCAAAGGTCTCCGTCTAAGATTTTCGCGAGCATCAGCTGGGGTGCTCGACAACCGGACTCCTCGTGTTCTAAACCGATTCTCGGCGCCCTTCCCCATCGCGACAAACGAGCGGCAGATTCTCGATCTGCCCCGTCACAGGTCGATCCAATCTGACGTCTCGCCTTTGGCCGACGCCGTCGTAACAACGTGGTCAAGTGTCTTCACCGTGTGAATCGCCGCGTCGTCGAGGCCGATGAGTTCGAGCGGACCAAGTCTACCGCGGCGTTTCTAAAATTGACCTCGCTGGGCGTGGGCGACTCTCTTGCGGCAAGCCTGTATCTTGCGCCCGCCAGAGCCCGCTCGGGGTCTTGTCGGATCCATCAATAGGGTTTTCCGAAAGCTCCTCAAGATGAACGCGGCGGGCTACGCCCGATCGGCTTTCGAGGGGGGCCACAGATGCAGGAGAAGCCCCCAGCACCCTCCCCGGTGGCCAAGCCTTCCGAGCCCCGTCTGCAGCTGAGGATGAGCGGGCCTAGACGGTACGATCGGCTTATAGCAAGGCTGACCGATGCCGAACGCGGACGTACAAGTTTGTACCTGATGCTCGTTTGGGGCCGAGCAGACCCACTGCAACAATATGGGGTGGAGAGGCGGCGAGTCAACAGTTTGTCCAAACAAACTCACCGCGCAATCCGCATGCCTGTCAACCACTCGACTTAACACGCACCCCGGATGACCACTCGGCACGTTGCATCGGGCACCCACCCTCCCCCTCCCCCGCCCCGCCCTTCTCTTCTAGTTTGCTTGAACAAACTCTGCCGGGTCCCTAGCGCAAAAAGCGCACCCATTGTCGCCTCACGGTCGACCGCATCATTCGATCGAGAGCATTTCCGACGCACCGTCCGGGTTTGCTCAAACAAATCGCGAACGAAGCATACCGGAACAGCTTTCGCGAGCTCGCGACACTCAGTTCAGCGCATCGCCCGCGCTGCGCCTCGTGGTTGAAGCGCCTTGCCAAATTTTGTTTGGACAAACTTCTGCGACTGAGTGGACGGCCGGGGAAGCTGCGACTCGCTGGAGTGACCCCCGGAGTTTGTTTAAACAAACTCGGCGTCTACCGCGGAAACATGGCGTAACACCGGATGCGCCACTAAGAGGAGATCGTCGAAGCGCCAAGAGTTTGCTCAAACAAACCGCTCGTGAGATGTATCGTTTGCACCCACTGTCGAGCGTGGATTGCTTGGCAGTCGATTCGTGCGGACCGCCGCATTGAGTCGGCGATATTAGTGACGCGCCGGTCAATTGAGGGCGATACGCGCTGTGAGCGCGGGGTTGACTCTTCGCTTTGACAGGCGTTTTCGCTTTCGACTGCTAGGCGGTCGTATGAGCGCGCGAGGTGCTTTGATGCGATTTAGACCGGTAGTTTGTCCAAACAAACCATCGGCCGGCTGGGAGATGGTGTTGGTCATGGGTGGGGAAGGGGGTAGTTTGTTTGAGCAAACTTTGGCGTATCGACCTGATCGCGTGACCGGGATTGGCTTGAGCAAGGAGTTTTGAGCAACTTCGTGCAGCCTTCGCTTGCTAGTCGGTGGCTCCGTCGTGGGCCAGGGTCTGCGCCGCCTAGTGCTGGGATCTTGCGTGTGGTTCGCCTGCTACCAGTCTATCGGTGAAGGCACGACGGTCTGCTTGGTTTGTTTGGACAAACTCTGGAATAGCCGCAGAATGGTTGTTAGAAGCCGACACCGCCTTGCAACGCATCATGTTGGCATTTATCATCGCTGCCAATGCGCCATCTTAAATATTTAATGCTTTCTTTTTGCGAGTGGTTTGGTGGTTAGTTGATGCTGACGAGAGAGGCGAAGAGTTTGTTTGAGCAAACTTTCAACCACGTTCATGCGAGGAACGGATGAGTACAACAGCAGAGAAGGGCGGGGCGGTTCAGGACACCTGGGCAAAGATTATTTTTGTCACCAACCAGAAAGGCGGCAGCGGAAAGTCTGTGACGACGATGAATCTTGCGTCCGGCCTCCATCAATTAGGCGCCCGGGTTATGGTCGTGGATCTCGACCCGCAGAACACGATCGTCGAGTGGTTCAACAACGGTGAGGATGTCCCGTTCCCGTACAGCAATCTCGCTGCGGCGACCGAGAAGGCGCCGAGGGAAATCGAGAAACTCATGTCCGCGTACGACTTCATCATCATCGACGGCCGTCCGCAGTTGGACAGGAAGGTCACGCAGATGTTGATGGTTAGTGACCTGGTGGTGGTTCCGCTGCGCCCGAACACAATGGACCTGAGTGCAACGGTGGTCCTTGTCAATCAGATCCGTCTGGTGCAAGAGGATGACAACCCGGATCTCAAGTTCGCTTTCCTCCTGAACCAGGTGGCCGACGAGCGCCGGATGCTGTTTACCCTGTGCCACGATGAAATTCAGGAGAAGGGTTATCCGCTCTTCAAGACTCGAATTCGGACACGCGAATGCTATCCCCAGGCGTTTGCCGCTGGTGCGACGGTGTACGCGCCAATTCGCTCCTTCCGTCCTGCGGCAACAGAGGTGAGCGAGTTGACGGAAGAAATTGTCGAGATGCTCGGCGTGGGCGATCGTTATCGTCCGTCGATAAAGGCGAAGGCCTAAGGAAGGAGGATAGGTTATGTCCAAAAATCCGCTGATGGCGAAAATGCGCGCGTCTCTTCAAAAGGACGAGCAATCACCCCAGACTGCGTCGGTCAGTTCCATTGAGGCTCCGCTCGCGCTACGCAACCGATTCCGCCTTGCAGAAGAACTCGATGCGCAGCAAACGAATCCCGTTTCGGCAGGCGCTGCTGCGCGGGCCGTTCCCGCTGCGCTTCCAGAGGATACTGAGTGGAGTGCCGAGTACCGTCGCTGGTGTCTTGCGAACAACTATCAACCAGGTTCGACGATTGAGGTGAGTCTGAGTCAGGTGAAGGAGTCGGTGTTCAATCCCCGGCACTTCTACTTGGCCAGGCGCCTCGAGGACCTCATCGCGAGCATTGCAGAAGCGGGGCAGCAGCAACCGATTCACGTGGTGCCCGATTACGATCTCCCCGGCGAGTTCTTTGTTCACGACGGCGGTCGTCGTGTGCGTGCGATGCGGTCTCTCAAGCATGCCAAGGCTCGCGCGATGGTCGTCGATGTTCCGATCGGTATCCAGAGCTACAAGCTCGGTTACGAACTCAACACGCGCCGCGAGAACCAGACGCCGTTTGACAATGCAGTGAAGTGGACCTATCTGCTCGAAAACAAGCACTTCGCAAGCCAGAAGGAGCTCGCCGAGACGCTCGGTCAGGACGAATCTATCGTTTCCCAGACCCTGACGATCGGCAAGCTGGCAGAGGAGGTCATGCTCGAGATGATGTCGAATCAGGAGCGATTCCCGGTTCGGGTGGCCTATGAGGTTAGCAAGTTCCACCAGGACAACGGGGGGGACCTCGAGAAGACTCTCGACCTTGTCGAACGAATAGTACGTCTCGACATGAAGCAACGGCAGGTCATCGAGTTTCGGTCTCGCTTCAATGCCACGCGCCGTGAGGCCGATGCGCCCGATGCGACTAGGTCTCCGCGCCAACGGTCAGTTCCGGTTGCTCCTGTGGCTCGGCTGGCTCAGCAGCACCCAGAGCACAAACCTGGCCGCGCTGCACCGCAGGGCGACAAGCATACGAACGAGCAGTATCGGTCGGCTGACGGGAAGATCCATGCGGTGCTCGTGGAGCGAGAGGGTGGCATTGTCCTGGACATTCATGGGGAGACCGACGCGGATCTTTCGGGCATTGCGCAATCGCTCCGGCATCTCCTGACGAACATCGTTCGCTGACGACAAGCGGTCCGGCGCTCCTTCTGGCCGCGAACTCCACACGAGACCTGTATGGCACATCTGGTTTATGGAAAGCAGTTTGATCGTGTCGCTCCCAGCGGCCGCCTAGTCAGCATTTGTCTCGGGGTTGCAGCTACGTTGACCTCCTTGTTCATCACAGTCATCGCCGGCGAGGAGAGAGGAGCGACGTGGGCCGAGAAGGCGGTTTGGGTTGCCACGGGCGTCGTGATCCTGTTGGCCGCGCATCTTCTGCCGGCGCTGACCAAGGGCGCGCGCGTGTCCGTTAAGGGCATGGTGCTGCCCATCTGGATCGGCGCGCTTATTGCCACCGGCTACACCCATGCGACTTTCTTTCTGAATGCGCAGGGCAGGGTAGGGGAGCAGCGCGCTTCGGCTGTTGCTGCGATGACGTCCGTGCCCGCTCTTCCGCCCGCGTCAAGCTCGCGCAGCCGTACTCAAATTGCTGCTGAAGTGGCCACGGTGCTCCGAAATCTGGCGGTTCTCGATGCTCGCCGGTGCAGTGCCGATTGCGGGGCGGTGGCTGCGCGTCGCAAAACGCTGTCGGCCCGCCTGGATGCTCTCAGGATAGAGGATGCAGAGGCAGTTCGAACTGAGAAGGCCTCTGACGCGCGTATGGCCGCTGTCGACCGTAGCCAAAAGGCTCAGGATGATGCGCGCGTGGACCCGTTTGTGGCCGATCTGGCGACCGTTCTGCGTCTTGGGACTACCCAGATCAGCCTGATCGTGGCCATCGTGCTGGGCTGGCTCGTCGACGCTGTGGCTGTCGTCTCATGGGCATCGGTGGCGCGACCACAGCCGCGAACGATCGCGCCTCAGGCCCCTGTCGCAGCGGCGGCTCCCCAGCCGAGCGGCGTGCCAACTGCTCCTGCTGTCGTGGTGCGGGCCGCGGCGAACGAGCCTCTGTTGTGCGAAGAGCCCGTCGCTCCGGTCATTGCAGAACTTGAGTCTCCCGTTGAACCCATCGTAGCCACCGCCGCGGCGGTGGAGGAGGGCGAGGAAGTGGTGGACTTGGCCGATCTCGCGGCCGCCATCCGGGCGGGCATGGCAAAGACCACGCTGGCCTCGATTCGCGCTCATCGCGGTTGCACGGACAGTGCGGCAATGGCTCTCCGCCGCCGCTTGGCCGAGGAGCATCCGGATCTCTTTCGGCCTTTGTCACGGGTTGGCTGAACGACGCGGTAGTTAATATACCGACAGCCGCTCCATAACTTCCAACACGCGCCCTTTGGGCGCGTGGGTGGCCGTCAAGGTAGCCCCGGCGACGATACACCAAAGGCTTCGCCGTGAAACAATTGACGCGAAAATTAACTCGGCTTTCCCCCTTATCTGATAAAGGTTTCGTCGAGATATTGGGCCTTTTCGGGCTCGATGTTTCACGGCCTCATGGATTCTCTGGAGGAATTTTTCGGCGTTTTTGAGGGGTATCGCAGGGCTCGCAGAGCGCCGGCGCCGAAATGTATCGTTTGATACGTATTTTGTGGTTTCGCTATGTTTTCGTGAGAGGGGTGAAACTTTCGTGCCTATTGCCGTATAGGAGGGCATGGACATTCAACAATCGCCCTTCGCCTCTCCGGTGGCCGGTCAGCGCCTCGCCGGCGCCCGCCGCGTACTCTTGATCGCGGCTTTATACATGGGCCTTCCCCCGTCGCAAGCCCCGGCTGCTCCTACCACCAAGAACGCTGACCCCGTTGTCCGCGTGCCAGTTAGCACGGCCATTCCCTCCGTCGTTCGCGCGATCGCCCCTGGGCAGGGGCAGGTTGCCGGAGCGTTTGACGCCCCCGACGGTTTTAAGGGGTGGCTTGTCCAGGAAGGCCAGCCACCCTCGAC
The DNA here is from genome assembly GCF_050435685.1 of Paraburkholderia sp. GAS448. Lineage (NCBI taxonomy): Bacteria > Pseudomonadati > Pseudomonadota > Betaproteobacteria > Burkholderiales > Burkholderiaceae > Paraburkholderia > Paraburkholderia sp. GAS448. The sequence goes on along the minus strand of NZ_JBNDKT010000063.1, from coordinate 4,120 downwards.
GAAGATCGTCTTCACCACTCCGGACGGAAAGTACCTTTTGGCTGGTCACCTGGTTGGCCCGGATCGCATCGATCTCACCGAGCGCTATACCGAGGATCTGATCAAGCGACCGCTGCTTGAGCACGCGTGGCCGGATGTCGAGCAAGCAGCCTCTGTTCGTGAGGGGGCGTCGAATCCGAAGGCTGTCATCTACGCGGTCGCGGATCCGAACTGTATCTATTGCCACTTGCTCTGGAAAGCTCTCCAACCCTACGAGGCCGAGGGTCTGCAGGTGCGCTGGATCTTGGTTGGCCTCATCAAGCAGGATTCGTTTGGCAAGGCCGCTGCGCTGCTCGAAGCTAATGATCCGCCGGCGGCTATGCGCAGGCTGCAGACTGGTCGAGCCTGTCACGGGCAGCCCTGGCACGCAGGCCTCGCTGCGCGCGAACATGGATCTATTCAAGCGTCTTCAGATCTACGGCACGCCGGCCATTCTCTATAAGGATCGCGTCACGGGCCGGCCGATCGCCCGCCAAGGGTTCCCGCGTTTGCGAGATCTCAGCCAGATTACTGGCCTGCCCCTAGCACACAGCGCTGATCCTGAACTGGCTCGTTACTGGTGACCGCATGAACGCTCCTCGTCTCAAAGCAGGTTTGCGCTACGTGTTACGCCCGGTCCTGCTGCGCATGCTTCGCGTGCGCGTGACATACAAGGCCTCGACGGCGGCGATACTTAGTTCAGGGGAGCCGAGCATTCTCGTGTGCAATCACGTTTCGCTGCTGGACGGGATCATTGTTGCGCTGGCATCTCCGGTACCGCTCGCGTTTGCAGTCGACACCGAATACTCGCGTGGGGCAGGGGCCACGACTCGCTTCCTCCAAGTCCTTGGGTGGCTCGGCTTCGGGAAGATCATCCCGATCGACGCGACAGCGCCGTTCGGCATACGGAGCCTGCTGACCGAGTTGACGCGAGGCGGTCGCGTGATGGTGTTCCCCGAGGGGCGCATTTCAGAAACGGGGCAGCGCGGATTCGACCAGCCGGGTGTGAAGTGGCTTGCCGACCGCTCAGGGGTTGCGGTGGCGGAACTCGAGATTCGAGGCGCCGAGCAAAGCCGCTTATTCGCTAAAGGCGGTTCAGCTATGTGGCCCCGAATCAGACTTCTCTTTTAAATTCCGGCTCGGATTCATTCGGAACTAGGGCAATAACAAACCATAGAGGACATTCCTGGCATCGCAGACCTATAAGAGCGTAAGGGCGCAAATTCGTGACCTCGAGAAGAAAGCAGAGGAGCTTCGGAAGGCTGAACTTCAGGCCGTAATTGCCGATATACGTGAGAAGGTTCAGGAATATGAATTGACGCCGGAGGACATCTTCGGTGGTGGTCGCAAGAAGTCGAAAGCCGCTAAATCGAAGCTTCCGCCGCAGTACCGCAATCCCGACACGGGCGATGAATGGTCCGGACGTGGTCGCACGCCGGGCTGGCTTGCATCAGCTAGGAACCCGGATAAATTCCGGCGGTTTCAAAGCTGAAATGCAACAGCGGGTTAATGAGCGGAAGCTGAGGTTATCGAAGCGGTTGCGAGCATACGTTCGAAGACCTCGAATGGCGAATGAAATGCATGGGTAGCGCGAGGTCGGCTGTTGAGGCTGTCGGCGATGGCATCGAGTTCGTCCTGACTGTAGATCGAGAGGTCAGTGCCCTTCGGCAGATACTGCCGCAGCAGCCCGTTGGTGTTCTCGCAGGTACCGCGTTGCCATGGACTGTGCGGATCGCAGAAGTACACGCGCACGCCGGTGGCGGCGCTGAGCTCCTGATGCCGGGTCATTTCCTTACCCTGGTCGTAGGTGAAGCTCTGGCGCAGTGGGGCGGCGATCGAATTCAGTTTGGCAGTGAAGCCCGCCAGTGCCGAGGCGGCGGTGGCGTCTTCCATCTTCGCCAGCAGCACCAGGCGACTGGTGCGCTCAACCAGCACGCCGACGGAAGACTGATTGCCGGCGCCCTTGATGAAGTCACCTTCCCAGTGACCTGGCATCACCCGGTCGTCGACCTCAGGCGGGCGCACATGGATGCTCACCATGTCGGGGATCTGGCCGCGCCGGTCAGTGCCCCGCTTGCGTGACAGGCGGGTGCTGTGACCGTGGCGCAGACAGGCGATAAGCTGGAGGCGCAGCTCACCGCGTGGCTGCGCATTGTGAACTTTCGCCGTTAAGGAGCCAAACCGTTTTCGGCATAAAGGCGCCAGGGACTTTTCGGCGTTTAGGCGCCACAAGTCTTTCGGCGTATAGGCGCCAGTAAATTTCCGCCGTAAAGGCGCCACTGGCGTCTGAGTCGGGCGCTCGAACTTCGCCAACCGCTACCCTCCCGGCACGCATTTGCTCCGGAGGGTGGCTTGAAGAGGAAGTTCGAGATGTACCAATATCGACAGGTTCTGGTGCGAATGCGCCAGGGTGACTCCGACCGGGATATCGACCGGTCGAAGATCATGGGCCGTAAGAAGCTGGCAGCCGTGCGGGAGATCGCAACAGAGCGAGGGTGGCTTTCTCCGGGCAACGCTCTGCCGGATGACGCGCAGCTCGCTACAGCGTTCAGTCGCAAGGAATTCCTGCCAGTGAGCTGTATCTCGTCGGCCGAACCGTGGCGCGAACAGATTGCCCAGTGGCACAACGCGGGCGTCCCCGGCACGACGATTCACAGCGCGCTGGTGCGCAATCACGGCTACGAGGGAAGCTACTCATCCGTGTACAGGCTGCTTCAGCAGTTGAAGGCGGAGCTCACCCCGGACGTACCGATGCGGCTGGAGTTCAAACCTGCTGAAGCCGCACAGGTTGATTTCGGCGCAGGTCCGACCATCACCGATGCGCACACCGGCGAGATCCACAAGACGTGGTTCTTCGTGATGACGCTGTGCTGGTCGCGGCATCAATACGTGGAATTTGTCCGCGACCAGAGCGTCGACACATGGTTGCTATGTCATCGTCATGCCTTCGAATGGTTCAATGGCGTGGTCGCACGCGTCATCCTTGATAACCCCAAGTGTGCCATCGTGAAGGCCTGTATCTACGAACCCGAAGTCCAGCGCGCCTACGCGCAGTGCGCCGAAGGGTATTCGTTCAAGATCGATCCGTGTCCGCCGAGGGACCCGGCTAAAAAAGGAATTGTCGAATCGGGCGTCAAATACGTGAAGTCGAGCTTCCTTCCTCTTCGCGAATTCCGTGATCTTGATGACGCCAACCGGCAAGCGCGATCCTGGGTGATGCATGAGGCCGGCACCCGGACGCACGGCACGACGCGCGAGGTGCCGCTCCAGCGTTTCGACGACGTTGAACAGGCGCTGTTGCTGCCGCTTCCCGATGTGCCGCCCGAGCTGGCAACCTGGGCGCGCGTGAAGGTCCATCGCGACGCCCATGTGCAGTTCCAGCGTGCCTACTATTCCGTGCCGTTCCGGCTTGCCGGTAAAGATCTGTGGCTCAAGGCAACCGCCACCATGGTGCAGCTCTACTACGAGCACGAACTGTCGGCATCGCATGTCCGCCAGACTGCGCCAGGAACGCGTAGCACGGTGGCCGATCACATGCCGCCAGCAGCACAGGCCTGGCAACTGCACGACACCCAATGGTGCCTGAGAGAAGCGCAGCGTATCGGGCCGTCCTGCTACGCGCTTGTTCACGCACTCTTCGGCGATCAGGTTCTCATCAAGCTGCGCGCCGTACAGGGCGTGCTGCGCTTCGCCCAGCAGTTCGGCGCGTCGCGCCTGGAGGCGGCCTGCCGTCGCGCGAATCACTTCGGCACGCCAAGCTACAAAGCCGTCAAGCTGATCCTGCAGAAAGGCCTCGATCAGACCTGGCTGTCGACCGAACCTGTTGAATCGGGCGCGACTACCTGAATATTCCACGCCAAAGTGAACAGGGATTCCACGGCAAAAAGAACACGAATTCCACGGCAAAGTGAACGCCGATTCCACGGCAAAAAGAACAGGGTTTCCACGCCATCGCGAACAGGAGTTTGAGGTGGCGGCGACGCGGGTCAACGGTGGCACGATCGACAGTTTTGTCGGGAGTGCCGAATGGCAAATGTCAGGTTGACCATGCGCAAAATCAGGGAAGTGCTGCGGTTGCATTTCGAGTGTGACCGCAATCAGA
>NZ_JBNDKT010000062.1:0-26532 GCF_050435685.1 Paraburkholderia sp. GAS448 | reverse complement strand
CGATTGCACGGCCGGCATTGACGGGCCAGCTTGCAGCGTAGGGGAGCGCCATACGGATCGAAGGCGCCGACCGCGGTTACGCTGGCGGTTCCCAGCGAAATCGACGATTTTCTGAAAGCCGACCCGTGTATGGGCGGGCAGCGGCGCACTGCAGATTACCGCTCGTGTGATTTGGGCTCAGGTTGTGGCAAGGCAATGGCGGGCAGAACTCAAAAAGCGCCGGGAGCAGGTTTCTGCCCCCGGCGCCTTTCCTATGGGCGATGCTTATTGCCGCGCAACCGCCTGGTCAGGTCGTTCAGACGAGCGACTTCAGTACTTCAGGATTCCAGTTGTTCAGCTGCTCGACGCGGCCTTCGCGAGCCTTGTTCGACCAGCCCGGATGTCATCGTGCCCCTGTTTTTCCGACCCGGTACCGCGCTCGGCGGTGAAACGACCAGGATGGCGGAGGTGATCCGCTGCGAACACGTGCTCGTACCCGAAGCGGGGCCTATCTCCAACCTCGAAAATCCAGCCTTCGTGACGGACTCGTTGCTTCGGTGGCTCGAACCGCACGTAAGATCTTTGGCACGCTGGGTCAAGTCTTCGCGCCAGGCAGCACGCGCCGATTTGATCGCGCCAGCTCAGGCTGGGGCCGGCGCAAGCCGGTTTCCGTCTTCATTGTTGTCGAATCCATAACTGTGAATTCGCTCTGCTCCGTTGATGTCCGCCGCAAAGTGCCTAGAATCACTACCGTGGACCACACAGTTCACGGTCTCAACGGACCCACTCAAGCGCATCGTTCTGCGGTACGGAGCATCAGATGAACATCCTGGATCTCGCGAAACAATCTGGAATGACGGTGATTCTTGACGCAAAGATTGGACGTCAGGAGTACCGCACAGTGCACGGCTCAGTTGCAGCGCTGGAGCGCTTTGCCGAGCTGGTCGCTGCGTCATCGCAACGTGAGGTGGCGGAGCAGGATTGATGTACGGTGGTAGTCAACGCGCAATGGAAATAGCAATGAAATACGATTCTATGAACTCCCGAAATATTGGCGGCGCGGGCAGCCCGAGCCATAAGTCTGACGAAAGTTCATCCTCGAAAACGCATTCTCAAACGATCAACAAAACGCGCGAACAGACGCGAAACTGGGGTTGGGCGAATGGCAGCAATTTGTACGACTGGATGGACTCGCACAGCCTGTCACCCACGTCAGACAATTCTTGATGAGCGCGGCACTGATGCTGCAATGGCTCTGCTCGATCAGGCGGTAGAGCTGACTCGACGATCAGACCCCGGGTCCTGGGGCGGCAGGGCATTTTCCGATCGAAACGCCGCCCTTCGAGCACACCCTCATCAAATGGAAAGGTGTCTGTTCCGGTCTCGACTGTTTCCTCGAATTTTGCCGTATCAGCGTAGTTGCTCTCACGGCGACGCTAGCCGCTGAGGTGGGTGTTTCCCCTGTCACCTTAATCTTGAATGCCGTCTGGACTACCGCGAATTGCATCAGCCTTGTGCTCGGCGTTCTCGAGCGGTGCGGTAGGCGAAGGCCGGATTGAGCCGACAGGACGGCGTCAAAATGACCGGGTAGTTTTTCTTTCTTGCCGTGCCTTGCTCGCCTTCAGCCGCTCGACAACCGTCGACAACAGGTCAAAGCCGGCCTGCAATTCAGGCATGATCGAACGCGCTGCATCCGTGAGAACGAGTCTCGACGGTCCAGAAGGCGCGCGATGAAACAACTCGACGTCAAGTGCGTCTTCCAGTCCGCGTATCAACTGACCTATGAGCGCAGGGGTAACATGCAACTCCTCGGCAGCAGTCACATAGCTCAGATGTCGTGCCACCGCTTCGAAAGCCGTAAGCTGGTGAAGGAGCTCATCGTTGCGCGCTCCGCCTGAGCGTTTGCAGTGGACGCTCAGCCGCACCGCGGCGGCATATCGTGTTTTGCCCGAGAGTTGACAGGAGATCGCGGGCATCTACTATGTCCCTGAAGGGACGCCTGCAGGAGGTGCGCGCATGGATGCATCGAACAAGGAATTCGTGCTCGTGGGCAGCCTTGAAGAGCTGAAGGCGGAGGGGCGGCTGGTTGTGCAAGGTGGCCATCGTCCGATCCTCGTCATCTACGACCGCGGGCGCGTCTTCGCCCTCGACAATCGTTGCCCGCACATGGGCTTCCCGCTCGAGCGCGGCAGCGTCGAGGACGGCATCTTGACCTGTCATTGGCACCACGCCCGCTTCGATCTCGAAAGCGGCTGCACCTTCGATCTGTGGGCGGACGATATACCCATCTGCGCGGTCGAGGTACGCAATGGCGACGTCTGGGTAACGACCACGTTCGGTCATCCCGATCCCGCGGCGCACTGGCGTCAGAGGCTTGCGGACGGCCTCGCACACGACCTCGATCTCGTCATCGCCAAGGCCGTGCATGGTCAGCTCGCGGCCAACGTGCCGATGGCCGATATTGTGCGGCAGGTGGCGCTGTTTGGGGCGCAGAACCGCGACGGCTGGGGCGTCGGTCTCACGATTCTGACGGCGCTGGCCAATCTCTTCCCGTTCTTGCCAGAGGACGAAGCCTATCTTGCCCTGTTTCATGGTGCGCGCCGCGTGGCAGCGGACTGCCACGGCGAGGCGCCACGGCGGCAACGCGCGCCGCTTGGAAGCCGGCCGGCGCCGGCCGCACTCAAGCGCTGGCTGCGGCTCTGGACAAATGTGCGCCATCGCGAAGCGGCCGAGCGCACCCTGCTGACGGCGATTGCGGCCGGTGTCTCGCCAGCTGTGCTCGCCGATGCCCTGCTCTCGGCCGCGACCGAAAGGGCGTTTGCCGACACCGGTCATTCGCTCGACTTCATCAACAAGGCCCTCGAGTGCCTCGACCTGATCGGTTGCGAGCACGCGCCAGCTTTGCTGCCTGCTATCGTCGGCCAGATGGTGGCCGCCCGTGGCGCGGAGGAATCGACCGCCTGGCGCCAGCCCGTTGATCTTATTGCGCTGTGCGAGGAATCAGCCAGCCAGATGCCGGAACTGTTCGCTGCCGCGCGCACCTCGCGTGGATGGTCGCACCACGCGGCGCTCGCCCGAGAGCTGCTCGGAGACGATCCAGCAAAGATAATTGATGCGCTGAAGGCGGCGATCCGCGCAGGCGCAGGTCCTGCTGACCTGGGACGATCACTCGCTTACGGAGCAGCGCTGCGGGTGGCCCGCTTCGGCAATGCCAACGAGCACGCCGACTGGGAGACGGCGCACCACGTCTTCACCTACGCTAACGCGGTCCACCAGATGCTCAGGCGGATCGGGACCGCCGACATCGACGGGTACGTCACGGCCGTGCGTGCCATCATGCATGGAGCCATGGCGCTCTACCTTGCCCGCTATCTAAACGTGCCGCCGGCTCGCATCCCTGGTGAAGATCGCGAGCAACTCGACGACCTCCCTGCCGATGTTGAGACGATCCGCGCCGCCTTGCTCGATGCCTTCGACAGGCAGCGACAGGTTGATCTTGCCGCAAGGCTGGTGGCGCGACATCTCACGCTCGGCCATTCGCCACAGGCGCTGATCGCCACGCTTGCGCTTACTGTGCTGCGCGAAGATGCTGGCTTCCATACCTATCAGATGCTGGAGGCCGGAGTCCGGCAGTTTACCGCGTGGGGTAATACTGGCGAGGGCCGGCACGTCCTCATTGCGGTCGCCCGCTATCTCGCCGCCCATTCACCGACCGAACGCGGGGCGCTGCAGACGGCGGACATCGCCCGGCGCTTGATGCGGGGTGTCGCGATCCATGAGGGGGCTGGGGCGTCGTGACGAAACCGGCGGTATCGACCCGCTACCGCCGTTCGACCCGGCGCGGCGCCGCCGGCAGCTTCCAAAGGAAAAGCGGACCCTCAGGTAGCACTTGTTATCGGAGCCAGCAAAGCCAGCGACATCATCACATGGTTATGCGGGATTGGAATCGAGGAAGACATAGAGCGCTGCGATCTTCTCATCACGAACGATGATCACATCCCAGCCCGTATAGTCGGGTGCTTCGCCGCGCGGGCCAGAACCCCAAGCCAGACGACCGGCGTTGTGGAGAGTCTGAGCCTTACCGTGCGGTGTGTAAGCGAAGTGCGGGTGCGTCGCGCGAAGATCCCCTGCGAATTTGTCGAGAGCGTCTTGCCCAACGAATACACCCGGAGGCACGTAGAGCACGCAGTCCTCGGTATAGAGTTCCTCGATTGCCGCGCGACGACGCGTTGCGTCGCCTTCACCGAAGACCTCCTGGAGGTTGCGATAAAGCAGTTCTTGGGTGCGGTCATTCATGAGACTTCTCCTTAATCATCGACTGTGGACCCGGGTGCGGGTCGCATTCAGTGGAATTCATTTGCATGTCCATCTCCTAAGGCAGTTGCGTTAGGAAGATAGGATGTGGCGCCGCACTACTGAGCGAGCTCCAACGTCTTTGTGACGGCGGTGACGACTGCGGGTCGTGCCGAGATTTCGCCATACCAACGAGTAACAAATGGGAACTTGTCGAGGGACGCACCGATCGCCTGATGGCGCCAGACCCACCCGAAATGAGCAATGTCCGCGATGCTGTATGCGTCACCAGCAACGAACGGGTGATGTTCGAGGCCGGAATTGAGCACGCCTAGCACCCGATCAACCTCCGCTAGAGCGCGTGCCTGGGCCTCAGGTTGTGGTGACGACTGCATGGCGACCAAAAATGCCTGAAGGAATGCAGGACTCAGGCCAGACGCGTGGAAGAAAAGTTGTTCGAAGACCTTGCCGCGGCGGGCACCGTCCTTCGGAAGAAGTTGCCTGGTCTTCTCAGCAAGGTAGACCAGGATTGCGGCGGATTCGCTGAGTACCACATCTCCCTCTCCAGGCTTGGAGGAACGATCGATAAGAACGGGGACTTTCGCGTTGGGATTCATCGCCCGGAATGCATCGGCCTTCTGTTCACCCTGACGCAGATTGACCGGGACGAGCCGATAATCGAGGCGCATTTCTTCTAGCGCAATAGGGACTTTGACGCTGTTGGGCGTAGCGAATGCGAGAACTTCAAGCATGATCATCTCCTGTTTTTAGTCGCGGCCGGAGGGACCTGCGCCGCTCCAGCCGAGTTGTCAGGACCGGCGGCCATCGCCGGGACAATGGTGGTGCCAGCGCTGGGAATGGCCGAGGGGGTGATCCCGGTTTCTGCATAGGTCTGGTTGCTCATGGGAATATCCTTTGTGGTTGATCCTCTATGGCGACGTTCGAGTTGTGTCGAAATGGGTGGCCGGTTCGAACCCACCCAGCCACTCGAGAGGTTCCCGTTAGATCTGAGCCTGTCCGCCGTCGACGAAGAGTTCGATGCCGGCGATGAAGCTCGCGTCGGTGGAAGCGAGGAAGACGGCGGCGCCAGCAACCTCCTCGGGGTCCCCTACGCGCCCGAGCGGGATCGTTGATGCCATGTAGTCGAGCAGACCCTGTTGTTGTGCGGCATCGGGGCCAGCAAGGTCGACGAGGCCAGGCGTCTTGATCGGGCCCGGGCTGATGACATTGACGCGGATGCCGCGAGACTTGAGATCAAGCGTCCAGCTTCGTGCAAAGTTGCGCACTGCGGCCTTCGATGCGCTGTAAACGCTGAACGCGGGTGTGCCTTTGATGCTGACGTTGGAAGCGGTAAGGATCACTGAGGCACCGTCGACCAGCAGCGGCAGTGCCTTCTGCACCGTGAAGAGGACGCCCTTCACGTTGCGACCGAACGTGTCGTCATACTGCTCTTCGGTGATTGACCCTAAGGGCAACATCGAGCCGCCGCCGGCATTGACGAACAGCACATCGATGCGACCTGCCTCTGCCTTCACGCGCTCGTAGAGGCGATTGAGATCGCTGAGATTGGCGGAATCCGCCTGGATGCCGGTGGCCTTCGGCCCAATCGCCGCAACGGCGGCGTCGAGCTCGGCTTGGCGGCGGCCGGTAACAAAGACCTGCGCGCCTTCCGTTGCGAAGCGCCTGGCGGTGGCAAGGCCGATACCGCTGGTGCCGCCGGTCACGACGGCTATTTTTCCTTCAAGGCTACGTACCATGATCTTTCTCCTGTGTCGACCGGAGTTGGCGCTTTAGCGCCTACTCCGGTCCCATGCAAAGCAGTGGGGTGGGGTGGTGCGGCGAGACAAATTTACGACGGCGTGCTATTTTTCGAAATAGAAACGAATGCAAACCATCATTGCAGGAATGTCGATGTCGAAGCTACCGGATTTCGAAGGGCTCGCGATGTTCGCGAAGGTCGCCGAAGAAGGTTCGTTCGCTGCGGCGGCAACAGCCATGGGTGTCTCGGTCGCCACGGTTTCTCGGGCCGTTACCCGCCTTGAAGAGCGGCTCGGAGGTCGACTGTTCAACCGTACCTCCCGACGACTTGCACTCACTGACTATGGCCACACGCTTGCCGAGCGAGCGGCGAGAATCTACGCAGAGGCCGAGGAGGCAGAGGATTTCGCACGTGAGAGCTCAAGCCGGCCGCGTGGTCTCGTCAAGCTCGCGGCGCCGCTCTCCTTTGGTGCTCGCTGGGTGGCTCCGTTGTTGCCCGAATTCTTTCGGACCTATCCGGATATTTCCGTCGATCTTCATCTCACGGACGCACAGACTGATCTGATTGGCGATGGCTTTGACGCCGCCCTGCGCATCGCCATCATGGAAGACTCGTCACTCGTCGCACGTCTGATTGCACCGGTGCGTCGGTTTGTCGTGGCATCTCCCACCTATCTGTCTCGCTATGGTCGTCCTCAGCACCCGCATGATCTTGGCGCCCACCAGTGTCTGACCTACACCAACAGGAGTAAGCGCGACGTCTGGCGCTTCACCCATAAAAGTGGCGAGGAATGCACCGTCACACCGACCGGAGCGTTGCGAGGAACGAGCGTGGAGGCATTACTGCCCACGGTCCTCGCGGGACTTGCCATCACCGAGCTTCCTGAGTTTGTCGCGACGCAGTATTTCCGGGACAAGCAACTCGAGCCCGTTTTGACCGATTGGCGCTTGCCTGAAGGTGGTTTGTATTTCGTTACACCCACTGCCCGCACACGGCCCGCGAAGGTTAGTGCGCTGGCCGATTTCTTCATCTCCAGACTCACTGCGGCGGAGTGGAGCGCAGAGACACTTCTGGATTGGAAATCATCTAGCTCTAGCCACCACAGAAGGTGATTTTCTCTTTCATCGCAGGGCCTATAGTCATTAGGCACAGTCGTCGATTGCGGCTGCGAGCAACCAACTCGTAAGGACCATCATGAAATCGACTCCCATCATTTCTGGCGCCTCGGTTCGCGGGACGCGAATGGATCACGGTGAGGTGTGGTCGGACGCCCTGGTGCTGCCTGTCCATGCTTACGCCAAAAAACGTGATCGACGGGCACGCTCACGCCTGACCGATCGTCGTCCACGGATCAGTCCCGCGCCAATTCGCCGTTCGATAGCGCGTCGGTGGTGTCCCGTAAGCGCGCGTAAAGAAGCGCGTGAACGCGCTCGTCGATCCGAACCGCATGCGATCGGCGATTTCGCTGATGGGTAGCTGCGTATGGGTAAGCAGCCAGGTCGCTTCATGCACACGCGCGAGATTGAGCAAATGGCCGAACTGAACCTGTTCGGCCTGCAACCGCCGTTGCAACGTCCAACGTGAAATTCCCAGTTGCTCGCAAAGGCGTTGCTGTATCCGTTCCTGAGACAGGTCGTCGGACGCGTCGCGCAGCCACTCGTGTAAGTGCAGTTTGACCTGCTCGGCGAACGACGCGCGGCCGCGGATTGTCTCGCGCAAGCGCATCGCCGCATCGAGATGAATGCTCGCGAGCGTCTCGTTGTATTTCATGAACGGTGTATGAAGCGCACTTGAGCGGAGAACGAGACGATTGCGCGGCTGATGATGTTCGATGCGTGTGCCGATCACATCGCTCCATGTCTTATATGCGGGCGATGGCGCACCGCTCAGTTCCGCGTCACCAACCTTGACGCGGGGGTCATAAAGCCGCGCCAGATCGACGATGATCGCGAAGTTGCCAAGCGCACGTCCCGCGAATTGATCGTCGCCTTCGAGCATATAGTCGATCGCGATCGAGTCGTCCGATTCCTGGATCGTGACCCAATCGACATTGCCAATGATGTCGCGGTATTGAACGAAATGTTGCATCGCATCGCCAAGCGTCGGGCAATTGCAGACGACGCCCGCGAGTTCGGGGAACGGACGAAGCCATCCCGCGATTCCATTCTTGACCGGTTCGAATGGAACTGTCCAATCCGCCGCCATTTTCAACAGGCTCAAATGCCTGTCGCGACTGACTCGCGCGTAAGGATTTTCGAGCGAGTCTTCATCGAGTCCCATTCCTTTCGCGATCGCACGTGGATCGCAACCGTTCCGTTCGGCATGCGCAAGAAACAATCGATAAATACGCGCCGAAACAGTTTTCTGAAAGGCCATCATCGTTGTCTTCTCCATATGACGCGCAAGTGTCCCCTACGACGACACGGGTCGATCAATCCGGGTTTCCACTGGGATCGGCGCGATCAAATGCCGCTCCTTGCGATCAAATGCGCCGCCGATGCCTTCATTACACTCGATTTCACAAGTCGCGGGGGCAAAGTCAACAACGCGCGCCTGACAGCGCTGCCTGCGCCGATTGCGCTTTCCGTGCCCCACCTTCGAATACGTGGCTGAGGATCCGGTACTGGCTGTCACGATGAAAGCGCGGGTATAGGCAAACGCAGGTCGACGCACCAGTACCGAGACAATGGTTTGTAGTCTGACTACATAAACTGCCACCCCGTGCATGAGGAGACGTGAATGAAGAGCCCCCGGATGCAATTGTCGATCCTCGCGAGTTGCTCTCTTTTAGCTTTTTGCGTTGCGTCGCAAGCCGACGAGAGCAGTGGTCCTAACACTGCCATGGGAGCCAGCCCGTTTGCCGCGCTAAGCGCATTCGCTGCTGCTATTGGTGCGGGAGGCGCAACCCCTCCGGCACACGGTGCGGATGACCGGTCAGGCAGCGGGAGCGGGGCGGATGCATTGATCGACCAGCGCGCGGACCGGCTTGTCGCGCAGATGACACTCGACGAGAAAATCCAGCTCGTGCATGGCACGGGCTTTCCGAACATCGGTTTTGGCGGCCCATTCCCGTCCTGGGTGCATGGCGCCGGTTACATCCCAGGCATTGACCGGCTTGGAATTCCGCCAATTGCAAGTGCGGACTCCGCGGGCGGGGTGAACGTCGCGAACGTTGGCGCGACTGCGCTTCCCTCCCCGGTCGCGCTCGCATCGAGCTGGAACCCGCAGCTGGCAACGTTTTACGGCAGGCGGATCGCGAAGGAACTGCGTGTTCTGGGCTACGCTGAGGGCCTTGGCGGCGGGGTGAACCTCGCGCGTGAGCCGCGCAACGGCCGGACCTTCGAGTATATGGGAGAAGACCCGGTGCTTGCCGGCACAATGAGCGCGGCCCGCACCATTGGCACGCAGTCGCAGAAGGTCATCGCAACGATCAAGCACTATGCGATGAACGATCAGGAGACGAATCGCATGACCAGTAACTCGGTCGTCGACGAGCGAACGATGAGGGAGACCGAGCTTCTTGCATTCGAGATCGGCGTGAAGGAGGGCAGACCGGGGAATGTGATGTGCTCCTACAATCTGGTCAACGGCACATATGCATGCGAGAACCCGTACCTTCTGACGACGACATTGAAGGGCGATTGGGGCTTCAAGGGAATCGTGCAGTCTGACTGGACCGCGACGCACAGCACCGTGGCTTCGGCGTTGGCAGGCCTCGACGAAGAGGAGCCAGGCGACCTTGGTCCGTCGGGTGCCTCGCTGGGCATCACCTCCTACTTCAACTCGAAGCTGAAAGATGCCGTGACGTCGGGAAGCGTACCCATGTCCAGACTGAACGACATGGTTCACCGGAAGGTGCGCACCCTGATCAGCCTGGGCATGCTGGATGATCCGCCAAAGCCTGGTGGAACGGTCGATCGCGCAGCAGGCAACGCGGATGCGTTGGCAGTCGCGCAACAGTCGATCGTACTTTTGAAAAACGCACAGCCAGGAGGCAGCTATCAACCGGTGTTGCCTTTATCGGCTAATGCGCTGTCGTCGGTCGTGGTAATCGGTGGTCATGCCGACGCAGGGGTGATGTCGGGCGGCGGTTCAGGCGCGGTCCCGGCCGCCGACGGTAATGCGGTCACCGGCTGCCAGTCGAGCAGTCCGTTCCTCTCGACCTGCGCGACCTGGTACAAATCGCCTCCGCTCAACGCGATCAGGCGCAAAGCCCCGCATGCGACGGTGACTTACCTTGACGGCACGGACCCGGTCGCGGCTGCAAACGCGGCATCGAAGGCCGATGTTGCGATCGTCTTTGCCACACAGTGGGAAAGCGAGGGCTCGGATCTGGCGAGCCTGTCACTACCCAACGCGCAGAGCGATCCAGGCAACGAGCAATATGATCAGAACGCGCTTATCTCTGCGGTAGCGGCGAAGGCTAAACGGGTGATTGTCGTGCTCGAGAACGGCAGTCCCGTTCTCATGCCATGGATCGATAACGTGCAAGGCGTTGTCGAGGCGTGGTATCCGGGTGTACAGGGCGGCCAGGCGATCGCGGATATCCTGTTTGGGGATGCCAATCCGTCGGCGAAGCTGCCGATCACATTCCCCCAGCGGGACGCCGACCTGCCTCAACCAACGATCGACGCAAATAATCTCAACGTCGTCTACAGCGAGGGCTTGCTGATGGGCTATCGCTGGTACGACGCGAAGAGCATCGATCCCTTGTTCCCGTTCGGATACGGGTTGTCCTACACGACCTTCGGTTATTCGAGAATGAACGCGCAGGCCGACGGCCGTGGAAACGTCACCGTGACGTTCACGGTAAGCAATACCGGGTCGCGCGCCGGTGCGGAAGTTGCGCAGGTGTACGCCACGCTGCCGCCAGGGCTGGGAGAGCCGCCCAGGCGGCTCGTCGGTTGGACGAAAGTGATGCTTCAACCTGGCCAGGCTCAACTCGTGAAGGTCTTCATCCCGGCGCAGCGCCTCGCGACCTGGAACGTGAAGAGGCACTTCTGGCAGCTTGACGGAGGAAGCTATGGGATAACGGCAGCCGCATCGTCGCGTGACCAGAACGCCTTGTCCCAGCGACTGTCATTGAAGCCGGCGCGGTGCGACTGATTCAGTAACCCGGCTCAAACTTCAGGTAGCACGGGGCCCGGGCGTCGCTCTGTCGGCGGCCGGGCCCCAGTCATATCTGGCGTGCAAAGCTTTCGGTCAAAAGCGCCAAGGCCTGAAGGTGCTTGTTCCGTTGCTCGGACACAGGCGGGCAAAACAGGCTGCCTGCCTCACGCATCGAGACGGTCACCGCCGCGACGTCAACAGGTTCGCGTTCAATCCGGCCGATCCGGGGCGTTTTATGTCACTGTCGCGCCTGAACCGCCTTTTCCTGCCTGCGAACTGCTCTCGCCGGTGTTACCTGGTTGCTGCCACTTCACCTGGTTCCGTCCTGCCGCTTTCGCGACATACAACTGGGCGTCTGCCGCAGCGAGCAGCGCGGCCGCATTGCCGCCCTCGGGCGGCTGGCATGTGGCACAGCCTACGCTGATCGTGACATGCCCATGCTGAGCGCCCTCGTTAGCGAGCCCGGCCGATTCGACGCGTTTGCGAATCTTTTCGGCGACCTTGATCGCACCGTCAAGCGATGTATCGGGCAGCACCACCGCGAACTCTTCGCCACCGTAGCGCGCGGCGAGATCCACTGCGCGCCGGGTGCCCGACATGATCCGCTCGGCGACGGCGATCAGCACCTCGTCGCCGGTGGCGTGGCCGTACGTGTCGTTGAGTATCTTGAAATGGTCAATGTCGATGAACAGTAACGATAACGGAGTACGCGCACGTTGCGAGCGCCGCCACTCCTGAGCCAGCCGCAAGTCGAATGCGCGGCGGTTGCTCAAGCCGGTCAACGCGTCCGTCGCGGCAACGCGCCGCAGTTCGGCTTCGGCCAGCACCTTGTCCCGGAACGCAAACGCGAGTAGCCACGAAACAATCACATATGCCCCGCCTAACAGAAACGTGATCACGACCGTGAACAGACTCCGTTGCCTCCAGCGAGCCAGCACGTCGTCCACCGCCTGGGCGATGCCGACGAATAGCGTGGTGTTCGGCACGTGCGCGAACGTGTATATCCGCTCAATGCGGTCCGGAGTTCCGCTCGAAACAAAGGTACCGGACGGATTGCCGGCGAGGATCGGGAAATCCTTCATATCCGAATAATTCGCGCCAATTCCCCGGCGTGCCGCTGGCTGACTCGCGATGAGCGTGCCGTCATCACGCAGGAGAAAACCGCCGCCCAGGGGGCCGACATCGATGCGGTCAAACAGACGCTGGAAATATTCGATCCGGATACTGATCACGGCAATGCCATCAAATGTCCCATCGGGCGCGTTGATGCGCCTGGTTATCGCTACGGCCAGCGCGCCCGCGCGGGCTTCCGACGGATAAGGCCGGGAAATGTAGAGTCCCGACGATGGGTTGTTCCGTTGCAGGAGGAAGTAATCGCGGTTGGCGAACGACATGTTGGGATAGGCATTCCCACTCTGAGACGCTTTCACATGCCCTCGCGCATCGAGAACGTATGCGTCTCCCAGAAACGGTGTACCCATGCCCCGATCGAACAGGACTCGCTGCCGCAGGTTTGGGGGGAGCGTCCAGGTTTGCGGGTTCTCGGCATCGACTGCCATCCCTTTTAGCGACAGGTCGCAGAGGGCGAGGTTACGCGCGAGATCGCTGTTGATGATGACGACGAGGTTGCGTGCGTTCTCAACGGCATGCCGGAGTTCCTCCTGCCGACCGCTCAGAAGCGCCTGGAACGTCAGCGCGGCCATGACCGTGGCGGTGACCATACCGAACATGCCCGCCAGATAAGGATGCAGGCCAATCAGTCTCGACGTCCGCGCCCGCATCCCGGTCAAATACCTGGCCAGCCGGTAGCGCAAGGTTAGAACCTGTCCCTTCGACACGTGCCTGTCTCCCCAGTGTGGCCATTCATCCGACCAACGCAGCCGTGATAGCTGCAGAGCCTCATGCGAAGGCATTTGACCATGAGGAAGTGGTTGTTTTTTTAGTGCGGGTGAGCCAGCTACTCTACGCCCGAAATCTGTCTGCAAACATATCGCATCTGTCGCGCCCGCCGCAACCGTCTGTTGATCGGGGACAGCGCGCGTTGTCTCGATGGCTGTCGTGCCCTGCTCAAGAGTGCCGGTCACCTGGAGAGCAGCGTTGCCCGTCCTGAGTGGCATCCGAACTGCACGTCGTAGGTTGTCGCTTGCTGTACGGTGTGGCAGGCTTTCCCGAGCAAAGGCGTTGGCCTTAACGCCGCGAACACCCATGATGAAGACCCGCGGTTGTGAGTTCCGAAGCTGAATATTTCAGGGCGCAGCGGCCGCTACTCTCATATTCAGTCAGGGTAGCGGACCAGTCGACTAAAGTGCAGAATCGTCGCAAGTGGCGATTTCACACTCGCCACAGCTGAGAGACGCGGCCGCCGAGCCGGCGGCAATGACGGTCCGAACAGGTGCGCGTGGTGCAGCGGTGCTTCCGACGGTCTTGAACGTCGCGGAGCTCGACGCGTCACGCAGTGCCACGTCGACGCCCACGGCGCGACAAGGAGACATCATGAACGGAGGATTTCACCATCCGTTTCCTTCCTCGACGCGCAGCGTCGAGCGAGGGAAGGTCGTGACTGCACGCGAAGCTGTCCAGCTGGTGCGTTCTGGAGACACCCTTGCCACCGGTGGTTTCGTGGGGATCGGATTTGCGGAAGAAGTTGCGATTGCCCTGGAGCAGCGGTTTCTCGAGTCCGGCGGAACCGATGGCCCGGCCCTGCGTGACCTGACGCTGGTCTACGCGGCCGGGCAAGGGGACGGTAAAACGAAAGGCCTGAACCATTTCGCGCACGCGGGTCTGGTGCGACGGGTCATCGGCGGTCACTGGGGCCTTGTTCCCGGCCTGCAGAAGCTGGCAATCGATGGCCTGATTGAGGCTTACAACCTTCCGCAAGGCGTAATTTCACATCTGTTTCGTGACATCGCCGCGCACAAGCCGGGGCACCTCTCGACGATTGGGTTAGGGACGTTTGTGGACCCGCGACATGGTGGCGGTAAGCTCAACTCACGGACGACCGAGGACCTGGTCCGCCTCATGTTGGTCGACGACGAAGAGTTTCTCTTTTACAAGGCGTTTCCGGTAGACGTCGCCATCATCAGAGGTACGACGGCGGATGCGTCGGGAAACGTCACGATGGAGAAAGAGGCACTCACCCTCGAATCACTGTCGATTGCAACGGCGGCTCGCAACTCCGGTGGCGTCGTGATCGTTCAGGTAGAACGGCTTGCGGAGTCGAATACCTTGAATCCGAGGAACGTCAAGATACCGGGCATCATGGTCGATTGCGTGGTCGTCGCGCAGCCCGAACATCACTGGCAGACCTTCGCCGAGCCGTACTCCGCCGCGTTTTCCAGCGAACTTCGGGTTGCCGCGACATCGCTGCCGCCGATGGCGCTGCACCCGAGGAAGGTCATCGCACGGCGGGCCGCGTTCGAACTGATGGCCAACAGTGTCGTCAACCTGGGGATAGGGATGCCGGAGGGCATCGCAAGTGTCGCCAATGAGGAACAGGTCATCGACCTCTTTACGATGACAACCGAGCCGGGTGTCATCGGGGGCATTCCTGCAGGCGGCCTGAACTTCGGCGCGGCGACGAACACCCAGGCCATCATCGACCAGCCTTATCAGTTCGACTTCTACGATGGCGGCGGGCTGGACATCGCTTTTCTCGGTCTCGCGCAGGCCGACCGGCAGGGCAACCTCAATGTGAGCAAATTCGGCCCGAAGCTTGCGGGCGCGGGCGGCTTTATCAACATCAGCCAGAGCGCCAGGAAGGTTGTATTTGTCGGTACGTTCAACGCAGGCAATCTCGATATCGCAATTGAAGACGGACGTCTGAAAATCCTGCGTGACGGAACCTGCCAGAAATTTGTCGATGCCGTCGAGCATCGGACTTTCAGCGGCGAGTACGCGTTAAAGCGTGGCCAGCCGGTGCTCTACGTTACCGAGCGGTGTGTGTTTTCGCTCACGGCCGCTGGCCTTGAACTCATTGAGGTCGCGCCTGGGATCGATATCCAGAGAGATATCGTTGCGCAGATGGGATTTGCTCCGGTAATCGAAAAAGCGCCGCGTTTGATGGACGAACGCATATTCCGGCCTGCTCCGATGGGGCTGCGAGGCACCATCCTCAGACTGCGCTTCAGCGAACGGTTCAGCTACGACGCCGCCCAGAACATGCTTTTCATCAATTTTGAAGGGCACGAGGTGACCAGCCTCGAAGACGTCGAGGCCATACGGGCAGAGGTCGAAGCCAGGCTGCGCGACGTTCGCGTGAAGCCGCACGCGGTGGTCAACTACGATAACTTCTCAATCCGTCCGGAAGTCGTCGACGCCTATTCCGACATGGTGGCGTCCCTCGTCTCCCGGCTCTACTCGGGAGTGACGAGATATACGACCAGCAGCTTTCTCAGGTTGAAGCTTGGAGAGGCGCTACAGCAGCGTAGCGTCTCAACGTATATCTACGAAAGTCCGGAGGAGGCAAAGGCGCACGCAAGAGCGCTGGAGTAGGCGGCAGTCAACGGCCATCAGGGCCGCCTCCGAGGTAATGTTTGAGCTAGCGCACGAGACACGGACGCTTGTTATCGAACTTCCAGTTCGGAATCAGGTATTGCATGGCGATGCCGTCGTCACGTGCGCCTAAACCATGCTGCTGATACAGCGCATGCGCTTTCCCGAGTTCGTCCAGGTCGAGTTCAACCCCAAGACCGGCCTTCTCCGGCACCTTTACCTTGCCGCCCACAATCTGCAGCGGATTGCGCGTAAGGCGCTGGCCGTCCTGCCAGATCCAGTGAGTATCGATGGCCGTAATCTTGCCGGGCGCCGCGGCGGCAACGTGCGTGAACATGGCGAGCGAAATGTCGAAGTGGTTGTTCGAATGCGATCCCCACGTAAGACCCCATTCGTTGCACATCTGCGCGACCCGCACCGAGCCTTGCATGGTCCAGAAGTGCGGGTCGGCGAGCGGGATGTCGACCGATTGCAGCTGGATGGCGTGACCCATCTGACGCCAGTCCGTGGCGATCATGTTCGTCGCGGTCGGCAGGCCGGTTGCGCGGCGGAATTCGGCCATCACTTCACGGCCCGAATAGCCGTTCTCAGCGCCGCACGGGTCTTCTGCGTAGGCGAGCACATCGTGTTTGTCGCGGCATAGACGGATCGCTTCCGACAGGGACCAGGCACCGTTCGGGTCGAGCGTCACGCGTGCCTTCGGGAACCGCTCAGCGAGGGCGGTCACCGCTTCGATTTCAGCGTCGCCAGGAAGGACGCCGCCTTTGAGCTTGAAGTCGTTGAAGCCATAGCGCGCTTGTGCCGCTTCAGCCAGGCGCACGACCGCCTCGGGTGTCATGGCCTCTTCAGTGCGAACGCGCTCCCAGTCGTCGCGTCCTTCTGCACCGCTGGCGTAGGGCAGGTCAGTCTTCCCGCGGTCGCCGATGTAGAACAGGTAGCCAAGCATTTCCACGTCGTCCCGTTGCTGGCCCTCTCCAAGCAGTGCTGCGACGGGCACGCCCAGATGTTGCCCGAGCAGATCGAGCAGGGCAGCTTCGAGCGCGGTCACCGCGTGAATGGTCGTGCGCAGGTCGAAGGTCTGCAAGCCGCGTCCACCGGCGTCACGATCGGCGAACTGCGTGCGCACCATGTTGAGTGTGGCGTGCAGATTGCCGATGGACTGACCCACGACAAGCGGACGGGCATCATCGATGGTCTTGCGGATGCTCTCGCCCCCGGGCACTTCACCTACGCCGGTGTTGCCGGCACTGTCGTGCAGGATAACGATGTTGCGAGTAAAGAACGGGCCGTGTGCGCCGCTCAGGTTCATCAACATGCTGTCGCGGCCCGCAACGGGAACGACGCGCAGTTCGGTGACCGTCGGGGTAGCGTTCGATGGGGTTGTATTCGTGGACATGAGAGTAGGACCAGGTCAGTGGGTTAGCCGGTTGGATGAGGAGAGCGCGTGGTTCATTTTCAATGTCCCGGGCGGTCAGTGTGCCTTGCCGTGTGCGGTTTGCACAGGCATGGCATGGCTCACACGGCGATTGCGGGCAAGGAAGCCTGCCGCCGCAGCAAGTAAAGATGCCACCGCCAGTCCATACAGGCCACCGGAAATCGAGCCTGTGTGCTGTTGCAGGTAACCGAAAGCAGCTGGTGCGAAGAAGCCACCCAGGTTTCCAATTGAATTGATGAGTGCGATCACGGCTGCGGCGACGCGTGCGTCCAGGTATCCCTGTGGGATGGGCCAGAAGAGCGACGCTGCGGCCTTGAAGCCAATGGCCGAGAAGCAGATAGCGACGAACGAGAAGACCGGGTTGCCGGACGTCGAAGCGAACAGTCCGCAAGCCGCGATGACGAGAGCCGCCGCAAGCCACGCCTGCTGGAAGCGCCATCTGGCTGAGAGCACGGCAAAACAGTACATGGCGACCATTGCGATGAGCCAGGGTACCGCATTGAACAGGCCAACCTGGAAATCCGTCAGGCCGCCCATCTTTCGGATGATCGTCGGCAGCCAGAAAGTAGCCGCGTAAATCGTGAGCTGGATGGCGAAATAGAGAAGGCAGAACAGAATGATTTGCGGGTCTTTCAGGAGTTTCAGGGTCGGCACATGCGCACCGCCGAGTGCTTCCCGCTCGGCCTGCTCGGCGGCGATGGAGGTCTCGAGCGCGCTCTTCTCGCTTTCCGTGAGCCACGAAGCGTCGCGGATATGCGATTTCAGCAGCACCCAGGTTACGCCACACAACAGGATGGAGAATCCGCCCTCGATGAGGAACATCCACTGCCAACCTTGCAATCCGAAGCCGCGGATCGACAGCAGCCCGCCCGTAATCGGCCCGGAAAGCACGGACGCGAGTGCCGAACCGGCAAGGAACACGGCAACCGCTTTGCCGCGTTCCTTTTGCGGTAGCCATTGGGTGAAGTAAAAGACGACACCGGGAAAGAAGCCCGCCTCGGCGACCCCAAGCAGGAAACGCAAAACGTAAAACGACGTGTCGTTCCAGACGAATGCCATTGCGGCAGCGACGAGGCCCCAGGTGCCCATGATGCGGGTCAGCCAGATGCGGGCTCCGTACTTTTGCATCAGGACGTTTGAAGGCACTTCGAACAGCGCATATCCAATGAAAAACAGTCCGCTGCCAAGTCCGAACGCCGCCGCACCAATGCCTAAATCGGTTTCCATGTGCTGATTGACGAAGCCAATGTTCACGCGGTCGACGTAGTTCGCGATGAACATAATAAGGAAGAGTGGCAGCACGTGCCGCTTGACCTTCGAAACCGCCGGTTCGAGCACGTCGGTCGCTGGGGTAGTGAGAGCAGATATCAATATTGTCTCCAGTGTCGGCCGATTGGTCGGCCCAATCCAGCGTAGTGCGGCGCACTCGGCAGAGCGGATGGGCAGCCACCTTAAATCGGCGTCATCGGTTGTCCGATGACAGTCTACGATTTCCATTTTCGCTTTCCAACAGAGTGTTTACCCTGCTTAAGTCGTCGCAGACTGGGCCAGAATGAGGAAATATACTACGTTGACGCTGACATCTCAGGGGATGTGAACTAGGACGTCAGATGACGTGAGAGATATCTGGATGTGGCAGATGAAGACAACGTCGCCGGCCTCCCCCGCCACAATTGACAAGATACGGACAGGAGAGCGGGAACTGGAAGAACTCGTCGATCAGCTTGCCATGCGATCGCGTGGCGATCGGTGGCAATTGCGATAGAAGTCCATCGTGGTCTTCGGGATCGCAGTTGAATACCGCAGACGAGTGCGCCTGAGATGTCCACCGCTGCTTTTGATTATGCGTTGTCGGACAACGACTTGACCTGCTGTTTCCGCATGAAGACATCGAAACAGGATTTCCTTTCAACACGCCACCGCGATTTTGCCGATGACATCGTCTTGAAGCGGGACTGGCGTTATGATGACTTATGGTCGAGACGTCTGATGACGTCATTTGCCGCACGGATCGTGTGCTTTTCCTCGTGATTATTCAACAAGCCACAAAATGAGCAGCCTGACTGAGAAGGTGGTCGCCGCCCTTTCCGACGAAATTCGACGCGGAATCCTGAGGCCGGGAGACCGGATTCCCACAGAAGTCGCGATGATGAAGCAACTCTCTGTGAGTCGCTCTGTCGTCCGCGAGGCGATATCGCGCCTTCAGGCGGCGAAAGTTGTCGAGACACGCCACGGCATCGGCACATTTGTATTGGCGCCGTCGACTGAAGAGCCAATGCAGTTACCCGCAGCCGACCTCTCCAACATGCTCGATGTGATGGCCATTATCGAATTCCGTATCGACGTCGAGGCAGCGTCGGCCGCTCTGGCGGCAGGCAGGCGTACCGAGCAAAATCTCAAGCAGATGCGTAGCGCGCTGGACCGTTTCGAGTCCGAACTCGAAAGGGGGAGCACCGACGTGCTGGCGCACGACATTGAGTTTCATCTGCAGATTGCACGGGCAAGCGGAAATCGCTACTTCTTTGACGTTCTCAGTCAACTCGGCCGTGCGGTGAGTCCGCGCACACGGCTCGGTTCCGCCGAAATTGCCGAGCTTGACCACATCGAGCACCTGCGAAACGTGCTGAGCGAGCACCGGCTGATTTACCGGGCAATCGAACGTCAGGACGCGGACGACGCTCGCGCGGCAATGCGGATGCATTTGAGCAACAGTCGCGAAAGGCTTCGACGCGCACACGCCCTAAGCACAGCGGGGGGGTAGGGCGCTCCTGCAAAAGTGGTTGAGGGAGATGGCTTACCCAACGCACACTATCCCCTCTGGTTGTGACGGCGGCGCGACGTGAGTGACATCCGGGTTGCAGTGAGTCGCCCATGCTCGCATTGAACCCGCCAGCAAATTGCTGTTTCGCTTCAGACACTTGACGCTTCTTCACCCATGTTATCCACAAATTTGTGAACAAAATCTGGGGATAAGTGACCAGTCGCCGAAGTAGCATGCGCGTTACTGTTACTCCTCCTCTTCTCCATTCGTGGCCCGGGATGCATCGTCCAGCTGCTTCATGTTATCGAGCAACTTGAGCAGGTAGTGGAGGGTGTGGGTGATGTCGTCTGTCGAAAAATTCTCCAGCACCTGCTCGTAATACCCGTGAATCTTGGGCGTGGCTTGATGGATCCAGAGCTTGCGGCCTGAGTCGGTCATGGTGATCAGCCGCGAACGGCGGTCACGACCGTCAGCGGTGCCGGTCAGGTGCCCGTCGCGCTCCATCCGGCTAATCAGCCCGGAAAGATTCTGCCGGCTCACCATCAGATAGCGGGCCAGGTCTCCCACGCTCATTCCATGCTCCGCCTCCTGCCGCGACAGCGCGCCGAGGACGGCCCACTGCTGCGTCGTCAGCCCTTCCTCCTCGACTGCGCGGGTTCCGGTTTTGTGCAACATGTTTGCACATTGGTACAGACGGAAAAATAGCCTGTTAGCCAGTTCCATCTTGATCGATGCTGCTTTGTTTTGAGGTTTAACCAAGGGATTCTCCTGGTATGTCCGTTCTTGTGTTCATTGTAATCCCATCCTAGTATACGTCAATATATTGACGTATATCTGAGGTGCGAGCAGTGCGTTCGCAAAGGTAATAGTAACCCTGGCAACTGACGGAGATTATTGTGCATAGACTCGAAGGCAAGACGGTCATCGTGACCGGTGGTGGCGGTGGGATCGGCGGGGCGACGTGCCGCCGCTTCGCGGCGGAAGGTGCGCGCGTCGCCGTACTGGATCTTTCTCTCGAGGCCGCCGAAAAAGTGGCCGGAGAGATTCGCATCTCGGGCGGCAGGGCAGAGGCCATCCGCTGCGATATCACGAGGCGCGCTGAGGTGGACGCGGCGGTGGCGGCGACCGAGGCAAAACTGGGTCCGGTCGACGTGTTGGTCAACAACGCCGGTTGGGACGTGTTCAAGCCGTTCACCAAAACAGAACCGGCCCAGTGGGAACGCCTGATCGCGATCAATCTGACCGGCGCGCTGCATATGCACCATGCGGTGCTGCCGGGCATGGCGCAACGCAAGACGGGGCGGATCGTCAACATTGCCTCCGACGCGGCGCGGGTCGGCTCTTCAGGCGAAGCGGTATACGCGGCCTGCAAGGGCGGTCTGGTGTCGTTTTCCAAGACCATTGCGCGCGAACATGCCCGCCATGGCATTACGGTGAACGTCGTGTGTCCCGGCCCGACCGACACGGCGCTCTTCGCCGAATACAAGGAAGGCGCGGGCAATCCCGAGAAACTGATGGAAGCGTTCCAGCGTTCGATTCCGCTCGGCCGCATCGGGCAGCCTGGCGATCTGCCGGGTGCGATCGTTTTCTTCGCCAGCGACGACGCAGGCTTCATCACCGGCCAGGTGCTCAGCGTGTCGGGCGGCCTGACGATGGCCGGTTGATCCATTTATCCGCAAGGAATTCATCATGAACTACGAAGACATCCTCTACGAAGTGCGCAATGGCGCGGCGTGGATCACGATCAACCGGCCGGACCGGATGAACGCCTTTCGCGGACGGACTTGCGACGAGCTGATCCACGCCATCAACAAGGCGGGCTATTCGCGCGAGATCGGCGTCATCGTGCTGGCCGGCGCGGGTGACCGGGCCTTTTGCACGGGCGGCGACCAGTCGGCCCACGAAGGACAGTACGATGGCCGCGGCACCATCGGTCTGCCGATGGAAGAGCTGCACGCCGCGATCCGCGATGTACCCAAGCCTGTGATCGCGCGCGTGCAGGGTTTCGCGGTCGGCGGCGGCAACGTGCTGTGCACGATCTGCGACTTCACGATCGCTTCCGAGAAGGCCGTTTTCGCGCAGGCGGGCCCGAAGGTCGGCTCGGTCGATCCGGGCTACGGCACGGCCTTCCTCGCGCGCGTGGTCGGCGAGAAGAAGGCCCGCGAAATCTGGTATCTGTGCCGCCGCTATCCGGCCGCCGAAGCGCTGGCGATGGGCCTCGTCAACGCGGTCGTGCCGCACGACCAGCTCGACGCCGAGGTGCAGAAGTGGTGTGACGAAATCATGGAGAAGAGCCCGACCGCAATCGCCATCGCCAAGCGCTCTTTCAACATGGACACGGCGCACCAGGCCGGCATCGCAGGTATGGGCATGTACGCGCTCAAGCTGTACTACGACACCGAAGAATCGCGCGAAGGCGTCAGGGCGTTCCAGGAAAAGCGCAAGCCTGAGTTCCGCAAGTACGCGAAATAACATGGCAGCTCCCCGCACGAGAGGCCCGTCCTGCGCCGTCGTAGCGCGCGGGCCTGCCACATCGCAGGAATATCCCAGGAGACATCATGAACCCCTACCTCGATGAAGATCTCGCCGCGCTCGGCGAACACGCCCGGCGCTTCGCGCAGGGGCGCGTTGCGCCCGGTTTCCTCGAGCGCGACAGGACCCGCACGCTCGACCGTGATCTCATGCTCGAGATGGGCGAGATGGGATTCATTGCGCCGGAACTGCCCGAGCAGTACGGCGGCCAGGGACTGGGTTGCCTTGCGGCCGGCGTCATCCATGAGGAGATCGCACGCGCCGATCTGAGCCTGTCCTACATCAATCTGCTGGCTTCGCTGAATGGCCAGATTCTCGCTCACCACGCCGCCCCCGCGATTGCAAAGCCCTGGCTGGAACGGCTGACACAGGGCAAGGCGCTCTTCGCCATTGCACTGACAGAGCCGCGCGGCGGCTCGGATGCCGCCAATCTGCGCCTGCGCATGGAGCGGGTCGGGGATCACTACGTGCTCAACGGCGAGAAGACTTCTATCTCCGCAGCCGATCAGGCCGACGCAGCCGTGGTGTTCGCCCGCACCGGCACCGTTGAAGCCGGTGCGCGTGGCGTCTCTGCCGTGCTGGTGCCGATGGATCTGCCGGGCATTACCCGCAATCGTTTCGACTGCCATGGCCAGCGCGCCATCGGCCGCGGCTCGCTGTTCTTCGAGAATGTACGCGTGCCGGTCGATCATCTGCTTGGGGACGAAGGAAAGGGTTTCGTGCAGGTGATGCAGGGCTTCGATTTCTCGCGCGCGTTGATTGGCCTGCAAGTACTGGCCGTGGCGAAAGTCAGCCTGGAGGAGACGTGGGAATACGTCGCGCAGCGTGAGGCGTTCGGCAAGCCGCTGTCGGCATTTCAGGGCGTGTCGCATCCGCTGGCCGATTTTGAAACCCAGGTCGAAGCCGCGCGTCTCCTGTGCCTGCAGACACTCTGGCTGAAGGATCGTGGTCTGCCGCACACCGCCGAGGCCGCGATGTGCAAGTGGTGGGGCCCGAAACTGGCCTATGACGTGGTGCACCAGTGTCTGCTGTCGTTCGGCCACGGCGGCTACGACCGCGGACCGATGGAGCAACGTCTGCGCGATGTGCTCGGCTTTCAGATCGGCGATGGCACAGCCCAGATCATGAAGACGATCATCGCCCGTACCCGTGCAGGACGCGACGCGGTGCCGGCATAACCCGACGCACTTACCGACGCACATAACAAAACCGGAGACGCGACATGGAGTTCGACGCCGTTCTGATCCCGCCGCGACGAGCGACGAGTATCGCCCGCGGATGGTGGCACGAGCGCACCATCAACGACGAGCTTGACGCCTGTGTCGCCGTGTGCCCGGACAGGATCGCCCTCAGCGCGGTGCGGCTGGAAGACGGCACGACGACGCGCTTCACCTACCGCGAAATGGCGGCGATGGCCGATCGCATCGCCGTGGGACTCACGCGTCTCGGCGTCGGCCGCAACGATGTGGTGTCGCTGCAGTTGCCCAACTGGTGGCAGTTCACGGTGACGTATCTCGCCTGCTCGCGAATCGGCGCGGTGTTGAACCCGTTGATGCATATCTTCCGCGAGCGTGAGCTGTCGTTCATGCTCAACCACAGCCGCAGCAAGGTCATGATCGTGCCGAAGCTGTTTCGCGGCGTTGACTTCGAACAGATGATGACCGGCCTCTCGAGCAGCCTGCCGGACCTGCGGCAGGTTGTGGTGGTCGGTGGTGAAACGGACGGCCGGCCCGGTGCCAACAGCTTCGAGGCGCTGCTCTCCGGTCCGCGATGGGAGCGCGAACCCGATGCGCAAGCGATCCTGAGCCGCCACCGCCCCGGTCCCGACGACGTCACGCAATTGCTCTACACCTCGGGCACGACAGGCGAGCCCAAGGGGGCGATGCATACGTCCAACACCTTGATGTCCAACATCGTTCCCTACGCCGCCGCGATGCGTCTGAACGCGGACGATGTCCTGTTGATGGCCTCGCCGATGGCGCACCAGACGGGTTTCATGTATGGCTTGATGATGCCCATCCTGCTGCGCGCCAGAGCCGTGCTGCAGGATGTATGGCAACCGGAGAAGGCGCTCGAGCTGATGCGTAGCGAAGGCGTGACCTTCACGATGGCATCGACCGTGTTCCTGACCGATCTGGCCGCCACGGTGGCGGAAACAGGCGGCGCCGTGCCCACGCTGCGTACGTTCCTGTGTGCCGGCGCGCCGATTCCCGGGCCGCTGGTGGAACGGGCGCGCAAGACGATTGGCGCGAAGATCGTTTCGGCCTGGGGTATGACCGAAATGGGCGCAGTCACGCTGACAGGACTCGATGACGATGACGAGCGTTCGTTTGCGACAGATGGTCGTCCGTTGCCCGGCGTAGAGGCGAAGGTAGTCGACCACGACGACGTGCCGTTGCCGGCGGGTTCGATCGGCCGGCTGCTGGTGCGGTCCTGCTCCGCTTTCGGCGGCTATCTGCATCGTGCACATCTCAACGCAACCGATGCCGAAGGCTGGTTCGATACCGGAGACCTCGCGCACATCGACGGGCAGGGCTATATCCGCATCAGCGGGCGCAGCAAGGACGTCATCATCCGCGGCGGGGAGAACATCCCGGTGGTCGAGATCGAGGCGCTGCTGTACCGCCATCCGGCGATTGCGGCCGTGGCGATCGTGGCCTATCCGGACGAACGCCTGGGCGAACGTGCCTGCGCTGCCGTTGTTCTGCGGCCGGGCGAGCACATCGATCTACCGGCCATCGTCGAATTCCTGAAGTCTCACAGGGTGGCCGTGCACTACATCCCCGAACGCCTTCTGGTGCTCGACGCGCTGCCCGTCACGCCGTCCGGAAAGGTCCAGAAATTCAGGCTGCGCGATGCGTTGCGCGACAGCGGAGCCTCGAGCTAGCGGGACGCGGCGACGCATGACGGAAGTCGACGCCCCAGGTGTCTCTCGAAGCATCACGCGCCCGTGAACTGACATGAAACAGGGAGCAGAAGCCATGGATGAACAACCGGTTGTCGTCGAAACTGTGGGGCGTGTCGGCGTCATCACGCTGAACCGGCCGAAGCGGATGAATGCGCTCAACGATGCGCTGATGGATGCACTGGGCGAAGCGCTGCTGCGCTTCGATGCCGACGACGGCATCAGCGCAATCGTCATGATCGGCAATGCACAGGCATTCGCAGCCGGCGCCGACATCGCAGCGATGGCGAGCTGGAGCTACATGGACGTATATCGCAGCGATTTCATCACGCGCAACTGGGAGACCATCCGCCGGGTGCGCAAGCCGGTGATCGCCGCGGTGGCCGGCTTTGCGCTGGGTGGCGGCTGCGAACTGGCGCTGGCTTGCGACATCCTGATCGCCGCCGAAGACGCCCGTTTCGGTCTGCCCGAAATAAAACTGGCAATGCTGCCCGGAGCAGGTGGAACGCAGCGGCTGCCGCGTGCCATCGGCAAGGCAAAGGCCATGGACATGTGTCTGAGTGGGCGCACGATGAATGCAACGGAGGCGGAACGCAGCGGCCTCGTCGCGCGCGTGGTGCCGGCTGACGCGTTGCGGGATGAAGGCATCGCGCTCGCGACGACGATTGCAAGCTATTCGTTGCCCGCGCTGATGGCGATCAAGGAGTCGGTCAACCGTGCCTGGGAATGCTCGCTGACCGAGGGCATCGCATTCGAGCGGCGGCAACTGCATGCACGCTTTGCGAGTGAAGACGCGCGAGAAGGGATGAATGCATTTCTCGACAAACGCAAACTGGTGTTCGGACACCGCTGACGCACACGCTGGAAGCGCTACCTGGACGTCCGGACATCCTTGAGCCAATTCGCTAACTGGAAGTTGCATCATCGCCAGAACTGCGCAGCGGTGCCCGGCTCTGGTCGTTATTCAGATGCCCAAACTTACGCAAGGGTTTCAGCAATTCCTGCGCATCTTCTTTCTTCAATAGCGCTCCGTGGGTTGTAATTTCTGCCCGGGATGCAGAGACGAATTGCCATGCCACATGAATTGCAGCCCTCGTATCACGATGGCAGTGGCGGCCATGGCGGCAGCACGGGCGTCCGCGATGCCGGAAAGACCGGGTACGTTTATTGCTGGGCGGTTTCAAGAGTGAAGCGCAACAGGGGGCTAATGAATGGAAGCTGAGTGTATCGAAGCGGTTGCGAGCATACGTTCGAAGACCTCGAATGGC
>NZ_JBNDKT010000061.1:0-27958 GCF_050435685.1 Paraburkholderia sp. GAS448 | reverse complement strand
GTCGAGGTTGGCGTCCTCGAAGCCCGGCAGCGCGGCGACGGTGTCGAGGCCGGCCAGCTCCTTCATCGTGAACAGCATGTCTTTTACGGGTGCGGCATAAGTCATCGCGCGTCTCCTTCGTGTGTTTTGGACGAGTATATGCGTCGCGCGGCGAACCTGGCGCCTGCACAACGTGATCCAGATGCCTCATCGTAACGGGCGCGCCGGCCATGCCCAATATCCAAACCTGCCCTTTCATTGACAAAATCTGCCGCTTTGCAGGACCCCCTCCGGGCGGCGACCGAACGCGATTGCCTGCATCCTGGCCCTGGCAGGTTTTGTCAATGAATCGGCCAGGCCTGCCAGTGTCGCAGCTACCCTGTCTCAGTAGAATGAGCCGCAAAAGGCAACGCCCCGCAGATCTTCGCAATCTGCGGCAAAGACCTGATCGGGCCCGACGTGCTAAAGGCGCTGAAAGTGCTGCGCGTTCTGAAGGAACCCTATCCCGCCTCAACAGAATTGCGACTGAACACTCAGTCAGGAGACGTACTGATGAACCTCGTCGGCCAGATGATGTATACGCCCCTATTGCTTTCCTCGCTGCTTCAACAGGCGGCACGGCATACCGGCAGCGTCGAGATTGTGTCGCGCCGGGTCGAAGGCGACATCCATCGCTACACCTGGCGGGACTGCCACGCTCGCTCGATGCAGTTGGCCAACGCATTGACGAGCCGCGGCATCGTCACGGGCGACCGCGTCGGAACGCTCGCGTGGAACGGCTATCGCCATATGGAGTTGTACTACGGCGTCTCCGGTATCGGCGCCGTTTGCCATACGATCAATCCACGGCTGTTCCCCGAGCAGATCGCTTACATCATCAATCATGCGCGCGACCGGATCGTCTGCTTCGACATGTCGTTCGCTCCTCTCATCGAGCAGATTGCGCACCTCTGTCCGCAGGTCGAAACTTGGATGATGCTGTGCGACGAGGCCGCGTTGCCGCCATCGTTCGCGGTGCCGCTCGAGAGCTATGAGTCTTTCATCGATGGACAGCCGGAGCACTTCGTCTGGCCTCAGTTCGATGAACTGCAGGCTGCGGTCCTCTGCTACACATCGGGCACGACCGGCAACCCGAAGGGCGTGCTGTATTCGCATCGCTCCCTCACGCTGATGGCTTACGCCTCCGTGTCGCCCGATGCGCTCTGCCTGTCTGCGCGCGATGTCGTCTCGCCCGTGGTCCCGATGTTCCATGTGAACGCCTGGGGCTTGCCGTTTTCAGCGCCCATGGTCGGCGCGAAACTGGTCCTGCCGGGACCGAAGCTCGATGGCGAATCCCTGTGCACGTTGTTCGAACAGGAAGGCGTGACTCTCTCTGCGGGCGTGCCGACCATCTGGCTCGGACTTGTGGATTACATGCGCCGCACGGGCAAGCGCAGCCCTCTTTTCAAGCGGGCGATCGTCGGTGGCGCCGCATGCCCTCCGCAACTGGCCACGTCGATGCGCGAATGCGGCATCGACGCGATCCACGCGTGGGGCATGACCGAGCTGTCGCCGCTTGGCACGGTCTGTTCGCCCTCGCCCGGGTACGCCAGCAAGTGCGCCGACGAGCAGGCGCGCATCGACGCAAAACAGGGCCGCGCCATCGCCGGTATCGACCTGAAGATCGTCGGCTCCGGCGGCGAGGAGTTGCCGTGGGACGGCAAGTCGGCAGGTGACCTGATGGCGCGCGGCCACTGGGTGCTGGACCACTACTACGGCGTGGACCAGTCGCCGCTCGAAGATGGCTGGTTTCCAACCGGCGACGTCGCGACGATCGACGCCGATGGCTATATGCAGATCACCGATCGAAGCAAGGACGTGATCAAGTCCGGCGGCGAATGGATCTCTTCCATCGAACTGGAAAACGTCGCAATGTCGCATCCGGAGATTGCCATGGCTGCCTGCATTGCATGCGAGCATCCGAAATGGGACGAACGCCCGCTGTTGATCGCCGTGCGACGTCCGGACAGTGCGTTGACCGCGGCAGATCTGTTGGCGTTCTACGACGGCAAGGTCGCGAAGTGGTGGATTCCCAATGACGTCATCTTCGTTTCCGAACTGCCGCTGACCGCGACCGGGAAGTTGCAGAAGCTCACGCTCAGGCAGCGCTTCGGCAAGCACTACGTCGGGGGGTCTGCTCCGTCTGCGTAGCCTTTTACCTCAGGCCATCCTGCGATACGTCTGGGGCGTGCTACCCGTCCAGTGACGGAAGGCGCGGTGAAACGCAGTGGGGTCGTCGAAGCCGACGTCGTAGGCAATGGCGCCGATGGCGTCGGCCGAGCGCGTGAGACGCTGAATCGCTATATCGCGGCGCACTTCGTCCTTGATCGCCTGGAACGTCGTGCCCTCAGCCGACAGCCGGCGGCACAGCGTGCGGACGGAGTAATGTAGGTCGTGCGCCACGACCTCGACAGTCGGCATGACCGGAAGGCAACCGGCGATGTACTGGCGAACCCGGTGGCAAACCATCTGCTCGGCAAACGACACGAAGATCCAGTCTTCCGGCGCACGCGACAGAAACTTCTTCAGATCGGACTTGTGCTGCCGGATCGCCATGTCGAGGTAGCTGGCGTCGAAAGACATGAAGGTTCTCGCGCAGCCGAACTGCACAGGCCCGGGGAATAGATAGAGGTAGTCGCTCGCACGCGGCGGACGCACGAAATCGAACTCCACCTCGACCAGCGGAATCTTCTGCCCGATCAACCACGACGCCACGCCGTGCGCGAGCTTCAGCATCAGCTCGCGACCCAGCACGCTGAGCGGTGGGCCGTCCGGATTCGCGACCAGTTCAACGCGGCAGACATCGCCGTCGCGTTGCGATCTGAAGTTGAACTCGTCAAGAAACAGATGCAGGAACTGGCCAAACCGATGCAGCGCGACTTCCAGTCGCGGGGCATCCAGAAGGCTCAGACACAGATATTTAAGCGTGCCATTGCGCAGCGGCCGGCTGAAGATACCCGGCATTTCGTCGTCGAGCTCATTGGCAAGCCTGCGATAGAGCGTCGAAAACTGCTCCTCGGTCACCCGCGCTCCTGGCTCGTGCAGCAATTCGTGCGGTATCCCCGACTGCTCGGCGAGACGCTCGACCGCGGCAGGGTCGGCGCCGACGAGGAAGCCGTTGACGAGCGAGATAGGTACGGTGGCGGAAAGGGGATCCAAGGTTCGATGCCGGCAGATTGCGAAAGCCGTGCATTGACGGTCCGCGCGTGGCCTATTTTGTCATAGGTCGCCATCGGACGCGAATCGCGGGTACACAGCCGACCGGCCGAGGTGCGGCAGCGCCCAGTCGCCCAACCCCGACACGTCACCCGCGCGTCAGCTCATCCGCCCTCGAAAGAAAGAGCTTCAGCACCGGCGAAGCATTCGACCTGCTGTAGCCGATGACGAGATCGATGGTCGGCGTGTCGCCTTCCAGCGGCCGGCTAACGACGGACCACGGCAGCAGGTTGTTCGCGTACTCCGGCATGAGCGCAAGCCCGCGCGTCGACGCGACCAGCGACATGGCCATCGCCAGATTGTCGACGCCGTGCTCCGGCGTGACATCGATTCCGCTTTGTTTGAGATAGCCGTCGATGACGTCGTGCAGCACCCTCGCCTTGTTCGACGCCATGATGAACGGCTCACCCGCGAAATCCTCTGGACGGATCGCGGTCCGCGCGGTCAGCCGGTGATCGCTCGGCATCAGCACGATGAGCTTTTCCCTGCTAACCACCCGATAGTCGAGATCGAAGCCCGGTTCGGCGCGCAGAAACGCGAGGTCGAGCTTGCCGCGCGCGAGCGCATCGGCGAGATCCGGCGAATAGTGGCTCGACACGGTGACGTCGATGTTCGGCAATTCGTCGCGCAGAATCTGCATCGCGCGCGGCAGCCAGGTCATCTCCTGACCGGTCAGAAAGCCGAGTGCGAACACCTGTTTCTTCGGTTGTGCCGCGCGCCGCGCCGCTTCGATTGCGGCATCGACCTGCGTCAGCGCAAGCCGCGCATGATCGAGGAACGCCTTGCCCGCCGCCGTCAGTTCGACCCCACGCGCGCTGCGGCTCAACAATTCCACGCCCACCTGGTCTTCCAGATCGCGGATCTGCCGGCTCAGCGACGGCTGCGAAGTATGCAGACGCTGCCCAGCCGCGACCGTGAGGCTGCCCGTCTCCGCGACGGCGACGAAATACCGCAAATGCCGCAGTTCCATCTTCGCTCCCCCGGTTGCCATGCCTCGCAGGCATGTCCGCCAGCCTACAAAGTCTTTTCCCTTTGTGCAAGACGACTCTAAATTACTCTTCAAGGAAGTGGCACCGCGCACATGAAAGATAGCAGGACGATCTGTTGCCGGTTCCTCGCCATACCTTTTATCTATTTCTCTGAGGCATCGAAAATGGACACGCCAGTCGTTTTGATCACCGGCGCACTAACCGGCATCGGCCGCGCCACCGCACTTGCATTCGCCGACAGCGGCGCGCGACTCGTCATCTCGGGCCGCCGGGCAGCGGAAGGCGCGGCGCTCGAAGCCGAACTGCGCGAACTCGGCACGGACGCCGTCTTTATCAAGGCCGACGTGCGCGACGACGAGGACGTGCGGAACCTCGTTGATGAGGCTGTCGCCCGCTTCGGCCGCATCGATGCCGCGGTCAATAACGCCGGCACCGAAGGCCAGCCCGGCGCCATCGTCGACCAGACGGCGACAAGCTACGCCGCGACCTTCGACACCAACGTGCTCGGCACGCTGCTCAGCATGAAGCACGAGTTGCGCGTCATGCAGGCGCAGAAGCACGGCAGCATCGTCAACGTGTCGTCGACCTACGGTCATGAAGGCGCGGCCTTCGCGTCGGTGTACGCGGGCAGCAAGCACGCCGTCGAGGGCATGACGAAATCGGCGGCGCTCGAGGGCGCCGGGTCGGGCGTGCGCGTCAATGCCGTTGCGCCCGGCCCCACCGACACCGGCATGCTCGACCGCTTCACGGGAACGCCGGAGCGCAAGGCTGCACTGGCGTCGAAGGTGCCGCTCGGCCGCGTCGGCAAGCCGGACGATGTTGCCCGCGCGATCCTGTTTCTCGCCTCCGATGCGGCGTCGTTCGTGACGGGCCAGATCGTCACGGTCGACGGCGGCAAGACCGCCGGCTGACCCTGACGGCCCCCGATGCCGACCTGCATCACGACGGTTTTCATTCAGTTACCAGGAGATCTGCGATGACCAGCCTCACCGGAAAGACCGCGCTCGTGACGGGCGCCTCGCGCGGGATCGGGCGCGCCAGCGCCCTCGCGCTCGCCCGTGCCGGCGCACAGGTGCTCGTGCACTACAGCAGCGGTGAAAAGGAAGCGGATGCGGTGGTCGCCGAAATCCGCGCGGCCGGCGGCAACGCCGAGAAAGTCGCCGCGAACCTGCGTGAAGCAGACGGCCCGCACACGCTCGCGAAGCGCGTACGCGCCATCATTGGCGGCCGTCTCGACATCCTGGTGGCAAACGCAGGCATCGCCAAAGCGACCAGCATCGAAGACACGACCGTGCAGGATTTCGACGATCTGTTCGCGGTGAACGTGCGCGCGCCCTACTTCCTCGTGCAGCAGTTGCTGCCGGTGATGTGCAAGGGCAGCAGCATCGTGCTGCTGTCGTCGCTCGCGGCGCGTGCGTCGGTCGGCACGCTGTCTGCCTATGCCGCCACCAAGGGCGCGATCGACACGCTTGTGCGCCATTTCGCGCAGGCACTCGGTGAACGCGGCGTACGCGTGAATGCAGTTGCGCCAGGCGTCGTTGCAACCGACATGTCGCGCTTCGCGAAAACCGACGAAGGCCGCGACTTCACGCTGGGAATTCAGGCGTTGAAGCGGATCGCGCAGCCCGAAGACATCGGCGGCGCCGTCGCCTTTCTCGCTTCCGACAACGCGCGCTGGATCACCGGCGAAACACTGCACGTCGACGGCGGCTCGAAGCTCTGAACTCAAGGTGCGTGTCTTGCTGGGCATTGAAAATTTCGGCCACCAAGGATACCGAAATGTCGAAACTGTTTTCTACCATTCAAATTGGTCTCTACGCTCTTTCTCACCGCGTGGTCATGGCTCCGCTCACGCGCATGCGCTCCGCTCAGGACATGGAGATATCCTATGCTTTACGAAATCTGCACCTACACGTTCAAGCCGCTACGCGGCGCCGAGTGGCTGGCGTTGTACAAGAGTGAAGGCCTGCCGCTTCAGCAGGA
This sequence comes from Paraburkholderia sp. GAS448, assembly GCF_050435685.1. Lineage (NCBI taxonomy): Bacteria > Pseudomonadati > Pseudomonadota > Betaproteobacteria > Burkholderiales > Burkholderiaceae > Paraburkholderia > Paraburkholderia sp. GAS448. Next base: position 21,752 of record NZ_JBNDKT010000061.1, on the reverse strand, counting down.
GTTTCTCGGCGAACTGATCGGCTTCTTCACGACCGAAATCGGCGATATCAGACAGATCGTTCATATGTGGGCCTACAAAAGTCTCGATGACCGCCTTGAACGCAGGGACAGAATGGCCGCAGACAGCCGCTGGCAGGAGTTCGGCCGCAAGGTGAAAGCGCTGGACATTCTTGTCGGCATGGAGTCGCGCATCATGCGTCCGACAGATTTCTCGCCCCTGAAGTAGTCATTGTTTGCGTCACGCCCGAAATGAACCGGCATGGACTTAAAGTCCACGCCATCAATAGCGAAGGTGAACACGATGTCCACTCCCCTTTTCGATGACCTTCCCGCGGCGCTCAAGAGCGTGCAAACGCGTCCGCTCCTTGTCATGCGTCTGGACGTGAAGCCGATCGTCATCGTCGGCGAGACGCCAGGGCCATTTCGACGCGTAGGCATCGTGCCGTCGGGAACGTTCTCCGGCGAGCGACTGTCCGGCAAGGTGCTGGATGGCGGCAGCGACTGGCAATCCGTGCGCAGCGACCGAAGCACCACGCTCGATGTGCGTCTGATCCTCCAGACCGACGATGGCACGAACATTCTGATGTCCTACCGCGGCATCCGCCACGGAGCCGCTGACGTCATACAGCGACTTGAAAAAGGCGAAGAGGTTGACCCCGCAGACTACTACTTCCGCATCAACCCGATCTTCGAAGCGCCTGCGGGAAAGTACGAATGGTTGAACCGTTCTCTCGCGATTGGCGTGGGACACCGGTTCTCATACGGTCCGGTATATAGCGTGTTCGAAATCCTGTAAACGGCGGACTGACGCCTGGTCGTTCCGGCATATTGCGATTATCTCGGCACTCGACGCCTCGTCAAAGGGGCGTCCGTCCCAGCCCCCGATCCACGTGACGTCACGAAATCCAGCCGCATCGAGGTGGCGGGCAAGCACTGACTGCGGCATGAACCGCAGTTGGCTCCGACTGGTCAGGTGCACTCCTGCTTCGACAAAAACGTAGTGCGTGTCGAACTCAACGATTTCACGTCGAACCGAAGTGCATTCGTGGAATACCTCGACCTGACTGCAGTCGTCGGTGCGAATCGCGCGTCGGGAATGCTGCGCCGTCCACCCGAGCCATGGCTGAACCGCAGGGTTGCGGGTCTCGAACATGAATTGCCCGCCAGGCGAGAGACGTTCCCTAACCGCCCTCAGGGTTGCCGCCACCTCGTCGTCGGTGAGAAGGCACTGAAACGCATGTCCGGTCATGGTCGCCACATCGAACGGCGTGTCGCCCGGCGTGGTGGCCGCATCTCCGACCAGCCAGGTCACCCCGTCCGCCCCGGCACGCCTGCGCGCATAGCCCAGCATCGCCGGTGACGGGTCGACCGCGACGACCTTGTGACCTGCGCTGGCCAAACGCACAGCGAAGACCCCGGTGCCGCAACCCACGTCCAGCACGTATTTCGGCAGCGTCCCGATCTGCTCTTCATAGAACATGAAATCGTGGTCGCCGGCGTTCAATAAATCGTAAATGCCGACCAGTCTGCTATCGGAGTAAAGAGTGTTTTCAGTTTCGGACACGCCTTTTCATCCTGTTGTTGTGTTGTTTTTTCTGCTGGACATCGCCTCTATCGCTGCCGAAGCATGTTCAAGTCACGACGGCAATCAACGTCACCATCACGAGGACCACCGCCATCGACAGATTAAACAGTCGCGACGTTCCCGGTTCATGAAGAAAGCGGGACAGCGAAACGCCCGCCACCAGCCAGAACAAATGAATAATGACGATCATCAAGCTTAGCAGCGCTATTTTGACAACTGCGTCGAGGCTGTGGTTACCTGCGATGACTGTCGTTCCTGCAAACACGGCCGCGATCGCGAGCCAGGCCTTGGGGTTTGCAACTGCCAGTAGAACGCCTCCGGTGAATGGCGGCGCTGCCACTCGCCCTTTTTGTCGCTCGAGTGGCGGAGCAGTTGCAATCCTGTATGCCAGAAAAAGGATGTATGCGGCGGAAACGACACTGAGCACCCGATCGCCGTGCGGCACCGACGTCACCAGCGCCACGACGCCCATCGCCACCATCAGCAGCACCGCGATCGTGCCCGCGATAAGTCCGCCCGTGTAGCGAAGCGAGCGCCGAACCCCAAACGAGGCGCCGACCGCCGTCACGCTTATCGTCGAGGGCCCGGGGCTGCCCATGATAACCAGAGACGCGAGAATCAGGGCCGCCAGAGGTCGCCCTGTTTCCGACAGGGATGCGATCAGACTTTCCATCTGACCTCCTGCAGTTGTACGATTAAAACAACTGTAAGGTGCGGCCACACAGCGGGTCTTGAACGATTGTGCGGGTCACGTCAATACCGTCCGTCATTGAAGCAATACGCACACCCCATCCGACGGAAGCTTCGTTCCTGTCGCACGACATTCTGGAGGCAACGTGAACGCGCACGAGCAAAACCCAGGCGTTCGACCTGATACAGGCGAGTCCGCCGGCGACTGGATTCGCCGTTCGGGTGGACCGAGTGGGATAGAAAGAATCGAAGCATTCTTTCACGGCCATGGCTACGAGATGCATCGCCACGATACCTACGCAATCGGTGTGACCCTCGGCGGAGTTCAGTCATTCAACTATCGACGGGAGAAACGTCACAGTCTTCCCGGACAGATCATCGTGCTGCATCCCGACGAGGAGCACGACGGCGAAGCAGGAACGTCGGCTGGCTTCACCTATCGCATGGTGTATGTCGCACCCGCGCTGCTTCAGGAGGCGCTCGGGGAGAAGGCGCTGCCGTTTGTGCCCGGCGGCATCTCAGACAACGCACGCCTGCGCGCCGCGGTGCACGCCATGCTGCTGGACGAGGAAGCGCACAGCGACACGCTTGCCGAGGACGATGCGCTGTTCGATCTGGCAGCAGCGCTGGATGCGGCGGCAGGTTCTCCCTCGCAGCGGCATTGCGGCGATTTCCGCGCGGCGCACAAGGCGCGCGCGTACATCCACGACGCGCTGGACCGCCCTGTGACGCTCGACGAACTCGCGCTCGCCAGTGGACGCGATCGCTGGAGCCTGTCGCGAGACTTCAGGAGCTTCTTCGGCACCAGCCCTCATCGTTACCTGACCATGCGACGGCTCGACCTTGTTCGCGGCCTGATGTTGCGCGGCCACTCACTCGCCGATTGCGCGGCGAGTGCGGGCTTCGCGGACCAAAGCCACATGACCCGGCAGTTCATGAAAGCGTATGGTGTGTCGCCGGCGAAGTGGTTGAAGATCGTCGATGCTGGCGGCCATGCCGGACGCTGAACCCGCACAATCGTTCAAGACCCTGCACCGCGCCGGCGCGAGACTGGTAACTTCATTTATCGCAAGGAGCTCAGCATGGCAGCCGAAAGTCAAACGCCCCAGGTCGATCAGGTCCAGCGCAGTCCCGTCAACTTCGACGCGAAATTATCGCTGATCAGCGAGCAATGGTCGCCCCGTGTGGTCGCCGAGATGAACGACTATCAGTTCAAGATCGTGCGGATCGAGGGAGACTTCGTCTGGCACAGGCATGACGACACGGACGAAGCGTTTCTCGTCCTGGACGGCACGCTGCGGATCGATATGCGCGACCGTTCGGTACTCGTGCGGGCGGGTGAGTTGTTTGTCGTGTCGAAGGGCGTCGAGCACAAGCCTTTCGCGCAGGAAGAAGTCAAGCTGCTGCTCATTGAACCGCGTGGCGTGCTGAATACCGGGAATACCGAAAGCGAGCGGACCGCACCCAACGATGTCTGGATCTGACGCCGACTGAAGCAGTCGCGCGGATGCTGTCGCGGGGACGTTCGCGCACCGCGGCGTCCTTGACCCCGCCTGGGGTCTTTTTGCGCTTTTGTACCGCAAGCCCCAGCGGCAAGCCAGTTTCCGTAATCGCCGACGACTCCCGGCTGGCTTGCTACACTACAAGCCCCCGACCATCGACAGTCCGAAATAGAGCGCGCGCTCACAGACGCTCCCGGAATGGACCAACCGATGCGCTCCCGAGATTCGCCCGGAGGTTCCCTATGTCCATTACATTTTCCGGTCTGTCGAGAACTGTCGTGATTGCCGTCGTGTACGGCGCATCGGTTGCGGCCATTGGCGCGCATGGACAGCGGCCTCTGGTCGCTCCACAAGCGATTCCGTCCCAACTGCTCAGCGACGACGAACGCATCGAATTCTGCACACAAATGCACGACGCTTCGACGCCTGAAGAGCGCAAGAAGGTCGCGGAGCGCATGCGCGCAACGCTCACGCCCCGCGCAAAGGCCTATGGCGTTACGTTGCCGGCCTGGTTGCTGGACGGACAGCCCATCGAGGGGCGCGGCGGCGACATCCCCGGACTGGGTTGTCAAGCGGGGCGCGCGAGGCCGCGCACACAGAACACGCCGCCCGCGCACGCGGCACCCGATCAGGGGATGCCCACTCGCGAAGTACCGGCCCGCGAGACACCTGTGCGCGACACGCCAGCGCCAAACATACCGATTCGAAGGACACCGGCTCAAAACACACCGGCCCAGACGGTGCCCGACACTGACATACCGGTCGGACACGACCACGGTATCCCCTACGTCACAGGCGGCGTAGGCCAGGACGAAGCGAGCGCGCTGCGCCGGCTCGCTTCCGGCTATAGCATGCGCGCGACATTCACCAGCGTCACGGGCGAGTACCTGTCGGGTGTCGCCGTACAGGTGTCCAGTTCGAACGGCGCGACCGTCTTCACGGCCGTATCCCAGGGTCCATATCTTTTCGCCAGACTTCCTTCGGGCCACTACCGCGTCGTCGCCAGCTTCAACGGCGTGGAGCGCAGCCGCGAATTTTACGTTCCGACGCGAGGCAGCGTCAGATTCGCAATGGTATGGCCGGCATTGCGCGCGTCTTCTGGCGGCTGACACGTTCACTGAACGGTAAGAGCGTATATAAAAGCTCGACGCGCAATGCCGAACCTGAAGAACCGCATGCAAGGATTGAGCCGTGTCCTCCCTCTACACGCACAAGCCGCTCACACCCTTTCGCCGCTCCGTCGCGCGCTTCTCCCTTTCCGAAACGGCGAAATACGCGAAACTCACGCTGGGCCTGTGGATCGGCTTCGTGATTCCTTCGGCTCTCGGTTATCCCGATGCCGCCGTCGCACTCGCCGCCTCCACGATGCTGACGCTGGCGCTCGGCAGCTCGATTTCGGCCGCACGCAGCTATTTCTACCAACGCGTGGTCTCCAACGCCGTGGCCATGCCGCTCGGCACGCTGTTTATCTGGCTGACCGCGCCGCACCTGTGGCTCGGCGCCTTCCTCTTGCCGCTCGTGATATTCGCCATTGTCCGTGTGAAGCCGTCGCTGTTTCGCATGACGAGCATCAGCGTGCCGATGACGCTCGTTCTGTACACCGGCGAGCACCTTCCGCTGCTTGAACAGCGCCTCATCGGTGTCGTGCTCGGTATGTTGCTCGGCTTCATCATCCAGCAGGTCGCCTTTCCGCCGGATCACGGTTACTGGGCCAATACGCTCGTCAACGAAGGCAACGAGCAGGCAACCGAGGCCCTATCGCATCTGACGAGCGGCTCACTGGCGCGGCAGGCGATCAAGCCGTTGACCGCGAATCTGCGAAATACGAGCACGAACCTCAAGCAGGCGCACGATCTGCTGAAGCTGGATCTCGAACAGGCGTGGGTGTCTACGCATCTCAAGCGCAACCGCGATCGTCTTCCGCTGTTCTACTGCTACCGCGAGGTCTTTGATTCTCTCGTCAACTTTCTCGAAACGATGGATACGTTTCATGATCAGTTCGTCGCGCTCGATGTCGAATGGAAGGGGGCTTTCCTTGCCGGGCTGAACCGGCTTGTCACGGCACACCGGCAACTTGCCGAAGTGGCAGACCTGCGCGTCGAGCGCCCCGGCCTCGCGCGGGCACCGATAGGGATGGAGGAATTGCAGCAACTCGTCTCGGTGCTGCCGGCCCCCGGTGTATTCGCCAGCGTCTATCTGGGCCATCTGACCGGCTACGGCATCCTGCTTTGCAAGCTTGCCGCGATGCAATCCGGGCGATGAACGGTCGTGCCGCCGAGGCACGTGCGGCTAAGCGCTCCCAGCACCCGGCACCGCACGGCCGGGCGATGCCGCAACCGCGTCGGTTTGCAGGTGGGCAGCCTATTTCTCTCGCCTCCAGACCACCGTCGAGGCCCCGTAGCCAAAACTGCCCGGAGTGACATACGTAAGCGTGTCGCCAACCAGCGTGAACGGTCTGCTTTGAGTATCGCCGTCCCAGTTCGGAAAAGTACTTTTCTGGATGCGAAACACGATAACCTTGCCGGCCGGATCGACGGCATACGTGCCGAAATGCGAGACGCTCCCTTCAATGATCTTTTTGTTTTCCTCGGCTGTGCTCGACAGACGACCGCCCGATTCGATCTTCGGCAGATCGGCACGAACCGCAAGCAGAACATAGCGGCCGTCGCTTCCAAATATCAGTTGCCCCTGCGGATGTGGACCCAGCACTTCCATCGGGGTCCCGCTCCGCGAGACGGTCAATGAGACCAGCGACCACGAACCGACGAGATCCGGTGCTGCCTGGGCGATCGCCTTCGCCGTGGAGAAACACATCGCGAGAATCAGCGTTGCGACAGTTCCCGAAATTTTCAGGACTTGTTTCATGATCGTCTCCCGCTTGCGAATACGACGTTCGAGAGCCACGGCATATCGGCCGGGTACGGGTCAGCATCGCCATGCTGTGAGTGTTATAGACCCGAACCAGACGATGCGATACCCGAAGTTGCGCCGTCAAAGGAAGCGCGTCGGCGAGGTCGCAGGCGTTCACGAATGGTTGCGTGCACGCACGGCTGATTCAATGAGGCGGCTGCGGGTTGTTCGCCGGATTGGTGTCGAACTTGACTACGTTTTCGATTCCCGCGTCGCCAACCAGCGCTGACAGTTCAGCCTCCAGAGGCTCCGCAATTTCCTTGCCATAGACCTCCTCGCCGCCCACATAGACAGTGAAGATCTGCAGGTACCTGGCTTTTTTCTCAGGAATCGCGATCGTGTCTTTGGTCCACTTATACAGCGGATATTTTTCAGAGCCCTGTCTTTCGGCCTCGCTCACATAGTCCGCAAAGGCGTCGAACTGGCACTTCAAGGATGCGTTGTGTCTGCGCAGAACATCGGCTAGCGGGCCGTGCGAATGACTCGCCGGGGGTTCACGCAAAGTGGCAGAGAGTTCAGGCGAGACGGTGAGCCTCAGTTGAAACCGCCATCCATCGTCCATGTTTTCCTCGCTACAGAACCCGTTCGTCCACCACATCTGCATCAAGCCTGCAGCAAACCTCGTTTCCGCAACATCGGCGCGACTTGCGGATCGCGGCCACGAAAAGCGCGAAATGCGGCGCCCTGTTCGCGGCTGTCGCCCGCGCTGTAAATGTAGCGCTGCAGCTTGCCGGCGAGCGTGGCGTCGAATGCATCGCCCGCTTCTTCGAATGCGTCGAACGCCTCGGCCTCCAGAACTTCGGCCCACATGTAGACGTAATAGCCGGCGGCATAATATGCGCCGCTAAAAACATGGCCGAAATGCGGCAACCGGTGCCGCATGCCCACTTCGCGCGGCACGCCAAGGCGCTGGCGTTGCTCCTCCTCGAAGCGGGCGATATCGACCCCGCTCGGGTCGCTCTGCAAATGCAACGCCATGTCGATCAGTGCCGACGACGTATAAGCCACCGTTTCGAAACCCTGGTTGAAGGTTTGCGAAGCCCGTATCCGCTCGATCAGCGCAGCCGGGATCGGTTCGCCAGTCGTCACATGACGCGCGTGCCGTGCCAGCACTTCCGGTACGGTGGCCCAATTCTCCATCAGTTGCGAAGGCAGTTCCACGTAGTCCCGTGGCACATGGGTACCGGACAGTCGACCGTACGTCACATCGGACAGCAGGCCATGCAGGGCGTGGCCGAACTCGTGAAAGAGCGTGCGCACGTCATCGAAACTGAGCAGCGTCGGGCCATCGCCGTCGCGGGCAAAATTGTTGTTGTTCACCACGACCGGCGTCGCGATGCCGCCGTTCCGCTTTTGCCCGCGATAGATATGCATCCACGCGCCCCCCTGCTTGTTGGGCCTGGCAAAGTTGTCGCCGAGGAAGATGCCTGTCAATTCATCGCCGCGGCGCACTTCCCATAGACGGACATCCGGGTGATAAAGCGGCACGCCGGTTTGTTCGACGAACCGCAACCCGAACAGGCGTTGCGCGCAATCGAACAGCGCGCCCAGCATGGCGTCCAGACTGAAGTACGGTTTGACTTCCGCATCGTCGAGCGCATAGCGGGCGACACGGACTTTCTCGGTCAGGTAATACCAGTCCCACGGTTCGATCTCGGTCGATTCGCCAAGCGCTGCGGCTTGCGCCACCAGCGCCTCGCGCTCCCGCCCTGCGCTCGCCTTCGCCGGTTCCCACACCTGACCGAGCAGTTCATGCACGGCAGCGGGTGTGCCGGCCATGCGATCGGACAGTGCGTAATCGGCATAGTTCTGGTAGCCCAGCAAACGCGCCTGTTCGTTGCGCAGCGCGAGTATCTCGCGCGCGAGCGGCCGGTTGTCGCGCGTCGGCGTTTCCCCGCGGCTGGTCCACGCACGCCACGCGGTTTCGCGCAGATCGCGGCGAGTCGACCAGGTCAGAAAGGGCACCACGAGCGAGCGCGACAGCGTAATCACATAGCCTTCCACACCGCGCTCCTGTGCTGCGCTGTGGGCGGCACGGCGCAGAAACTCGGGCAGACCCGACAGATCGGCTTCGGATGTTAGCGGCAACTGCCAGGTGGATTCGTCAGCCAGCACGTTCTGCGCGAACTGCGTGTGCAGATCGGCCAGCCGCTCCGCGATCGCCGCGAAGCGCTCACGCGCAGCGCCTTGCAGCGTGGCGCCCGTACGAACGAAATCGGTATGCAGACGTTGCAGCAGACGCCCCTGCTCCTCGCTCAGGTCCAGCGTCGCAACCTGCCGGTGGACCGCATCGAGCCGTGCGAAGAAGCCTGCGTGCATCGCCACCTTGCTGTCGTGGGCGGCGAGGCGCGGCGCCATTTCGCGCTCCACTGCCTGCAGGGCGGGCGGCGACTCTGACGCGCACAGGTTTTCGAAGGTCAGGCGTGCGCGATCCAGCCTGGCGCCGGCGGCGTCGAATGCCGCCACGGTGTTCTCGAATGTCGTCGCGGCCGGATTGCCCGCCAGTGCATCGAGTTCGGCCAGATGCTCGTCGAAGAGCGTTGCAAAGGCCGGAGCGAAGTGTTCGAAGCGGATCTGCTCGAAGGGTGGCAACTGGTAGGGCGTTTGCCAGTCCTGTAACAGCGGATTGCTGTGGTCTGTCATGTCGATCTGCCTTGTGGGCGCTCAGCGTCGAGAAGCAAACATGATATGACATCGCGTCAACGTCGGCGGGGCGAGGTGGCGAATGACCGGCAAAAGCAGATTTGGCCGATAATTCAGGGCTGCACGCCGGACGGCAACGTCATTGCACGGACATGCAAAAGTGTCGAAATGGCACGCAGCCAGAACGCCGCTCGACTCGCGACGGCCTCCTGGCGGAACGAAACACGCCTGGCTTTCAGGTTGGAAAGGACAATGGGTAAGACGAAGATTCAGCCCCGACAGATCGAAAGCTTGTTGCAGGAAGGCGTGACGTTGCAGCAGAACGGCGCGCTGGCCGAGGCAGAGGACGCCTATCGCGAGATTCTCGCTGTGCGGCCGAAGCACCTGAACGCGACACAATTGCTCGGTGCGCTCATGCTGCAAACCGGCCGGCTGCACGAAGGCATCGCACTGCTGCAAGCGGCACTCGCGATCGACGGCACGCAGGCACCGATCCACTCGAATCTCGCGTATGCGCTGAACGCAGTGCAGCGCTATGACGAAGGGCTCGCCAGCGCGAAGCGGGCGATCAGACTTGCGCCGAACTTCGCCGATGCGTTCAACAATCAGGGCAACTCGTTGGCTGGGCTCGGACTCGCCGGGCAGGCGCTTGAGAGCTTTCAAAAGGCGCTGACGCTCAAGCCGGATTTCGCCCACGCGTGGAATAACCGGGGATGTGCGCTACGCGATCTGGGTCGTCCGGAAGATGCGCTCGAAAGTTTCGATCAAGCCATTGCACTACAGAAGACGTATGCGGAGGCATGGAGCAACCGGGCCAATGCTTTGAGCGATCTGAACCGGCCCGACGAAGCCGAACGAGACTATCGGCACGCCCTCGAAATCGCGCCGGGCTTCGCCGACGCCTGGAACAACCTTGGCCTGACGCTCATCGACCTGGGCCGGCACGAAGAAGCGCTGGAGAGTCACGAACGCGCGCTCGCCCTCAATCCGGATGAGGTGGAAGCACACTGGAACAGATCACTCTGCCTGCTGCGCATGGGGCGGCTTGTCGAAGGATTCAACGAATACGAATGGCGCTGGAAGCGCCGCCGCATCAAGGCAGGCCATCGCGTGTTCGGCGAGCCGCTGTGGCTCGGAGACGCACCCCTCGCCGGCAAGACCCTCTTGCTGCACGCCGAGCAGGGCCTTGGCGATACGCTCCAGTTCTGCCGGTACGCGCGGGAGGCCGCACAACTCGGCGCGACGGTGGTACTCGAAGTGCCCGTGGAATTGACGCGACTTCTGAAGGATCTCAAGGGCGTCGCCCATGTGGTCGAACAGGGGCAGCCGCTGCCGCCCTTCGATTTGCATTGCCCACTACTGAGCGCCCCGCTTGCCTTCAGGACCGATCTCGGATCGATCCCCGGCGCCACGCCTTATCTGCAAGCCGACGCCGGATTGACGAAGCGCTGGACTGAACGTCTTTCCCAGCATGCGCCGGATGCACCGTATGCGCTGAAGGTGGGCATCGTCTGGGCGGGTGGCGACCGGTCGCATGTCCCCGAGCTCAGAAAAACTGACGCCCGTCGCTCAATTTCGCTGGCCACGCTTGCTCCTCTCCTCGATGTGGGCAACGTTCGCTTCTTCAGCCTGCAAAAGGGTCCGGCCGCCGCGCAGGTCGCACAACTTAACGACGCGCACGGCGCAGCCCCACGCATCGCCGATTTCACGGACGAACTCGTCGACTTCGCCGATACGGCTGCGCTCGTAACGAATCTGGATCTGGTCATTTCAGTGGATACCTCGACGGCCCATCTCGCCGGCGCGCTGGGCGTGCCGGTCTGGATCCTCAACCGCTTCGACTGTTGCTGGCGCTGGATGCTGGAGCGCGAGGACAGCCCCTGGTATCCACAGGCAAGACTCTTCCGGCAGCAGACGCTCGGCGACTGGGGTGGCGTCGTCGAAGCCGTGCGCATGGCGCTTCAGGCGCTCTCTGACGGTGTCGCCGCGAGCAGATCGCGTCAGCCCGCACACGATACTTTCTGATCGCCGCACACACGCCAGATCCATGGCGAACTGGCCCGTGAACGGCTCCTCGTCACATCCAAGGCAAAATACGGGTTTCGGCGCCTCTCTGGAGCCCACGAATCAGTTGCCGGCACCGGGCCTGCGGGGCTTTCATCGAGCCCCGGCCCGAGCCCGCAAGGTTAGCCCGCGCTTCGCGCGAGCCTACAGGAGCAATATCTTATGACCGAATCGAATCTGTCTTTCTTCGGCAGACTTTCCCTTGCCGTCGGTACGTTCTTCAGCGTCCTCGGCGACCGCGAGTTCGCCGCCGGCGTGCAGCGGCTGCGCGACGGCGCGCCGGTCGCGGCACCTGTCGCGACGCCTCAGCCTGCGCCAGCGGCTGCCCCTGCGCCTGTGGCCGCACCCGTCGTCATCAGGGAAGCGGGCCCGGACGCAGCGCTGCAGCTTCTCGGGCTGCTCCAGCGCGATGCGCGCTTCATCGACTTCGTCGAAGAGGACATCGCAGGCTATTCCGATGCGGACATCGGCGCCGCCGCGCGGCTCGTGCACGATGGTTGCCGTGCGACGCTGCGTGAGCATTTCACGATTCGACCGGTGCGCGAAGAAGCCGAAGGCAGCCGCGTCACGCTCGCCGAAGGGTTCGACGCAACCGCCATCCGTCTGACGGGCAACGTGGTCGGCAAGCCGCCGTTCAGCGGCAACATCAGCCATCGCGGCTGGCGAGTCGAAGACGTGCGTCTGCCGATGTTGACAAAAACGCATGATGCGACCGTGCTCGCACCGGCCGAGGTGGAACTATGAGTGACGCACGCTATTCGATCGGGATCGATCTGGGCACGACGCATTGCGCGCTTTCATACGTCGACCTCGCTGCGAGCGACGGCGAGAAGATCAGCCAGGCTGTACTGCCTGTGACGCAGCTCACGGCGCCTGGTGCGCTCGAAGCGCCCGATCTGCTGCCCTCGTTCCTCTACCTGCCTCACGCCAGCGAACTGACGCCGGGCGATCTGGCATTGCCGTGGACCGCGGAGCGCGACTTCGCCGTTGGCGAAATGGCCCGCAGCCGCGGCGCGGGAACGCCGATCCGCCTCGTGTCGAGTGCAAAGAGCTGGCTGTGTCATCCGGGCGTAGACCGTCGCGCCGCGATCCTGCCGAGCGATGCGCCGCCCGAGGTGGCGCGCGTTTCCCCGCTCGAAGCCTCCGTTCGCTATCTGACGCATCTGCGCGAAGCGTGGAACCACGCGCATCCCGACGCATCGTTCAGCGAACAGGAAATCACCGTCACCATCCCTGCGTCTTTCGATCCGGCGGCAAGAGAATTGACGGCCGAAGCAGCGCAAGCCGCGGGCTATACGCAGATGACGCTGCTCGAGGAACCGCAGGCTGCGCTCTATAGCTGGATCCAGAACAGCACCGGCGCGTGGCGCAGGCAGGTGAAAGTCGGCGACATCATTCTCGTCGTCGACGTTGGCGGCGGCACGACCGACCTGTCGTTGATCGCCGTCATCGAACGTGACGGGAATCTCGAGTTGCATCGCGTCGCGGTCGGCGAGCACATTCTGCTCGGCGGCGACAACATGGATCTGGCGCTTGCGCACGTCGTCGCGCGCAAACTCGCTGCCCAGGGCACACAGGCCGACCCGTGGCAGTTGCGTGCGCTGACCTATGCATGCCGCGCAGCCAAGGAGACGCTGCTGACCGACCGCAGCACGGATGCGGTGCCGCTCGTCGTGCCCAGCCGGGGATCGAAGCTGATCGGCGGCTCGCTCCGCACCGAGCTGACCCGCGCCGAACTCACGCAGACGATCCTCGATGGCTTCTTCCCCCAGGTCGACGCATCGGCACGGCCGATGAGCCGCGCACGCGCGGGTCTGACGCAACTCGGCCTGCCGTATGCGCAGGATGCGGGCATCACGCGGCACCTGGCCGCGTTCCTTGGCCGCCAGGTGGCGGCGCTCTCCGAACTCGAAGGCTTGCAACACCTGCAAGGCGAAGGCGCGAGCTTTCTGCATCCGACCGCGGTGCTGTTCAACGGCGGCGTCTTCAAGTCGCCGCTCCTGGTCGAGCGCATTCTGAAGACGCTCAACGGCTGGCTCGCGGCCGAAGGTGGGGCGCCTGCGCGCCTGCTCGAAGGCGCGGATCTCGACCTCGCGGTCGCTCGCGGTGCGGCGTATTACGGCTACGTGAAGCGCGGCAAAGGCGTGCGCATCCGAGGCGGCACGGCACGTGCCTACTATGTGGCGGTCGAGTCGGCGATGCCGGCCGTGCCGGGTCTGGAGCCACCGGTGCAGGCTTTGTGCGTCGCGCCCTTTGGCATGGAAGAAGGGACCGACGCGGAGTTGCCCGCGCAGGAATTCGGCCTTGTCGTCGGAGAGCCGGTGCACTTTCGTTTCTTCGGTTCATCGGTACGTCGCCAGGATCAGGTCGGCACGTTGCTCGATTACTGGTCACCCGATGAATTGCAGGAGCTGGAAGAAATCCAGGCCACGCTGCCGCCCGAAGGACGAACGCCCGGCGAAGTCGTCGCGGTAAAGCTGCACGCACGGGTCACCGAAACCGGCACGCTGGAACTCGAAGCCGTGCCGCGCGACACCAGCGAGCGCTGGAAAGTCGAGTTCGACGTGCGCGGCAGCACCAACGCCTGAGTCCGATGAAGCAATACACCGTCGGCATCGACCTCGGCACGAGCAACACGGTCGTCGCCTACGTCGAGGCGGGTGCCGACGACATTCGCGTCTTCGATGTCGATCAGCTGGTGAGTCCCGGCGAAGTCGGCGCACGGCCGCTGCTGCCGTCCGTGCGCTATCACCCGGCGCCCGGCGAGCTTGCCGCCGGCGACCTGCAATTGCCGTGGAGCGACGCCGGGCCGACTGACGGGCCGCCGGCTGTGATCGGCCGCCTCGCCCGCGCGCTGGGCGCCCAGGTGCCGGGCCGGCTCGTGGCGAGCGCAAAAAGCTGGCTGTCGCATGCGTCGGTCGACCGTCTCGCGCCGATTCTGCCGTGGGGCGCCAGCGACGATGTCCGCAAGGTCTCGCCGGTCACGGCCAGCGCCAGCTATCTGGCTCACGTGCGCGCCGCGTGGAATCATCGTTTTCCGCACGCGCTCCTCGAAGATCAGGACGTGGTGCTCACCGTGCCGGCGTCTTTCGACGACGGCGCGCGTGCGTTGACACTCGCAGCCGCGCGCGTCGCAAAGCTGCCCGCCCTGCGCCTGCTTGAAGAGCCGCAGGCCGCCTTCTACGACTGGCTGTTTCATCATCGCGCAACGCTCGGCGCGGAACTGGGGCAGACGCGCCTCGTGCTGGTCTGCGATGTGGGCGGCGGCACGACGGACTTCACGCTCATCAAGGTCCACTTCGAGGACGGCGAGCCGCAACTGACCCGCATCGGCGTCGGCAACCACCTGATGCTCGGCGGCGACAACATGGACCTCGCACTGGCGCGTCTCGTCGAGACGCGTCTTGCCACCGACGAGACGCGCCTGTCGGCGGCAAGCCTGTCCCAGCTCGTCGAACGATGCCGCGCCGCGAAGGAGCAACTGCTGGGCGTTGCGGCGCCGGATTCCGTCGCCATCACGCTGCTGGGTGCGGGGGCGAGACTCGTCGGCGGAGCGCGCACGACGGAATTGACCCGGCAGGAGGCCGAGCAGATCGTCGTCGAAGGATTCTTTCCTGTGGCTGGGCCGGACCAACTGCCGCGCCGCTCGCGGGGTGCGCTTGTCGAATTCGGTCTGCCCTATGCGGCCGATCCGGCCATCACCCGGCACATCGCGGCGTTTCTGAACCGGCTCGCCGCGCAGTCACGCGAAGCACTGGGCACGTCGCCGGGCGCGGACGAAACACTGCCGATGCCCGACACCCTGCTGCTCAACGGCGGCGTCTTCCGTGCGAAGGCGCTGTCCGACCGTCTGGCAGACGCGCTCGGCACATGGCGCGGGCAGTCCCTGCATGTTCTGCACAACGACAATCCCGACGTCGCTGTCGCACGTGGCGCGGTCGCTTACGGCCTCGCACGCGCGGGACACGCGCCGCGCATCGGCGGCGGTTCGCCGCGCAGCTATTTCCTCGTCGTCGAAGACGATGCGAAAGCCCTGCGAGGCGTGTGCCTGCTGCCGCGCGGAACGGAAGAAGGCCACGAGGTGCATCTTGATGATCGCGTCTTCGCGCTGCGGCTCGGGCATCCGGTGCGCTTTCACCTGATCTCGACAGTCGCCGACACGGCCTGGCAGCCAGGCGAGCTCGCCGACCTCTCGAGCGGCGACTTCGTACGCTTGCCGCCGATCGCAACGGTCGTCGAGCGGCAAGGCGCGAACGGGGCGCGCGAGAGACCGGTCAGGCTCACCACGGCGCTGACCGAAGTCGGCACGCTGGAGGTGCACTGCATCGCGACGGACGACCCTTCGCAGCGATGGCTGCTCGAATTCCAGCTGCGACGTGAAGACGATACCGGAGACGATGCGTCCGCCGCCCAGCGTCATCCGTCGCTCGACAAGGCGATCGAGTTGATCGACCGCACGTTTGGCGCCCGTTCGGCCAACGTCGCCCCAACGGAAGTCAAACGCCTGCGGGCACAGCTCGAGCAGCTTCTTGGGCCGCGTCAGGGTTGGGATAGCGCGCTACTTCGCGAACTGTTCGGCGCGCTCTGGACGCGCGCGGCCCGGCGGCGCCGTTCCGCCGATCACGAACGCCTGTGGCTGAATCTGGCCGGCTATTGTGTGCGCCCGGGTTTCGGCTACCCGCTCGACGAATGGCGCGTCGAACAGCTCTGGTCGCTGTTCGACGACGGTATCCAGTATGTCAACGAGGGGCAGGTCTGGTCGGAATGGTGGACGCTATGGCGTCGCGCGGCGGGCGGCCTGAGCGAGGACGCGCAGCAACAGGTGCTCGATGCGATGGCTTATCTGCAGGCTGCCAGCATGAAGCGCCAGAAACTCCCCTTCGATCCCGCCAAGGTGGGCTACGCAGACATGATTCGCCTTGGCGCGTCGCTTGAACGCGTATCGGTCGATCGCAAGATCGAATTCGCGGAACAGCTGCTCACGCGGCTCAGGAAGCCTTCCGAAAATCATCAGAGCTGGTGGGCGGTGGGACGCATCGGTGCGCGTCGCCCGTTCTACGGCAGTGCGCATGGCGTCGTGCCGCCGGAGGTCGCGAGCCAATGGCTGGACGCAATCCTCGCGCTCGACTGGAAAAAGGTCGAGCCCGCCGCCTTTGCCGCCGTGCAGCTCGCCCGGATGACCGGCGACCGCTCCCGGGATCTGCCGCTGGCGGTCCGTGAGACGGTCATCAGGCGGCTCGACCAGGCGAACGCACCGCCCACCTGGGCCGACATGGTTCGCGAGCCCGTGACGCTCGACAACGCCGACACCGGGCGTGTGTTCGGTGAATCGCTGCCTGCCGGCCTGAAACTGATCGTCGAATGACGCGCCGTGCAAGGCGTCGCTCGCGCCATGTGGCGCGAACGTGCGCTGCTAGAAGTCCTCTGCGTCGACGTCGTAACCCGACGGCTCCCAGCGAACCGCGAGCAACGCCAGCAGGCCGCACAACGGCGCCGCCGCGATGATCCAGAAGACCCGCGTATGCAGCGCCGCCGCCAGCACCGGGAACAGGAACAAAGACACCGTGGAGCTGGCGCGCATCAGCGTCTGGTTGAAGCCGACTCCGACACCTCGCAGCGAGGTTGGGTAGCTGAGCGATGCAAACGTCATGCTGTGCGAGCCCGGCCCGATACCCTGGCCCAGCAGGAACCTATCCACAGATTCTGTTGGCAATGCTGTGGACAAGCGGCGGATGACAGGGATAAGTCGTTGATACCGATAGAAAATAGCGCGGCGATGCATACTTGTACGAAGCACGTCGAGAGCCCGGCCAACAACGGTGTACCCGATGCGTGATCGGCGCACTGTCGATCACACGCCAGCTATCGGGTACAGCGGCCGCCTCCGGCAACCGCCGTCGCGACAGGGTTAAAGAATAAATCCCGTGTTGATGAATTTCGATTTGTGATCCGTTGCGATTGTCTCCAGCAGTGCCTTGCTGCTCTCCGTCTGTTTGGCCGCCACCATCGAGCGGATCGAGAAGGCTCGCAGTGCATCGGTGACAGACAATGTCCCCTCTGCCGAATCCTTGCGCCCGGCAAATGGAAACACGTCCGGACCACGTTGGCACTGGCAGTTGATGTTCACGCGGCACACCTGGTTGACGAGCGGATCGACGAGCGCGCCGATCTGGGTCGGGTCCGAACCGAAGATACTGACCTGCTGACCGTGCTCGGACGTCGTGACATACTCGAGTGCGGATTCGACGTCATCGAACGGCGCCACCGGAATGATCGGACCGAACTGCTCCTCGCGATACAGCATCATGCCCTCGCTCACGGGATAGACCACTGCCGGATAGAACAGCGTCTTGCAGAACACGCCACCCGAGTCGTTGACCACGCGCGCGCCTTTGGCTTTGGCATCGTCGATTGCCTCGGTCATGTAGGCCGTGCGGTGCATGCCCGGCAGCGGCGTGATACTGACGCCGTGTTCCCATGGCATGCCCACCTTCAGCTTCACCAGTTCCTCGGTGAAGCGCTTCAGGAACGGCTCGACGATCGACCGGTGCACCAGCAGCATCTTCAGTGCCGTGCAGCGCTGGCCGTTAAACGACAATGCGCCGAGCAGGCATTCCTTCACGGTCAATTCAAGGTCCGCGTCGGGCAGAATGATGGCGGCATTCTTGGCGTCGAGGCCGAGGATTGCACGCAGCCGATGCGACTTCGGATGCTGTTTCTTCAGATGGTCCGCCACCTTGCTCGAGCCGATCAGCGCCAGCACATTGATCTTCCCGGACGCGAGCATGTGCGGCACGACGACTGCACCAGGGGCGTAAATCGTGTTGATCACGCCCTTGGGAAACGCGTCGCGGAACGCCTCGAGCAACGGGTAGAACAGCAACGTGCCATATTGCGGCGGCTTGAACACCACCGTGTTGCCCATCAGCAGCGCCGGTATCAGCGTCGCGAAGGTCTCGTTCAGCGGATAGTTGTACGGACCCATGCACAGCACGACGCCTAGCGGCGTGCGCCGGATCAGGCCAATGGTGCCCTCGGCGATCACAAAGCGCGAGTTGCTGTTGTCCAGATCCTTGAGCGCATCGATCGTGGCCACCATGTAAGTGACCGTGCGATCGAACTCCTTTTGCGAGTCGGCGAGGCTCTTGCCGATCTCCCACATGATCAGGTTCACGATCTGCGCGCGCTGCGCAACCATGCGCTTGATGAAGTCCTGCATGCACGCGATACGCTGCGCCACGGTCATCGTCGGCCACTCGCCGCGGCCCGCGTCGTAGGCGCGCACCGCGGCGTCGAGGGCCGCGTCGCTTTCCACTTCCCCCATCACCGGGTAGCTGCCGATTTCAACCTGCTGTGCGTCGCCGTCGGGCTGCCTTACGCAAACCGGCGACAGCACGGTTTTGCAATTGCCGTCCCACGTTTTGAGTTCGCCGTCCACGAGTGACACGCGCTGGTGGATCGGCGACGACAGCCGGGCCTCTACCGGTACCTCATCAGCGGACGGAAACAGTTTCTGCAGGCTTTCATAGTCGATGGTCGACATGGCTTCCTCTTCAGTGGTTCGGCGCCGCGCAGTCACTTGAGTGCAGCACAAGGACCTACGAGGTCTCGATTGAGCGTCTCGGGCATGTTAAAGGTACTCAAGATCGCGATGATGGTCAAAATTGCACGCCCGTTCTTATCCACCACAACCGGCACAGCGGGTCGCTGTCCGGCTTCCGCAAAGACGGCGGTCCCGATCGCGGTTCAGCAACAGTACCTGCCAGATCATCGACTCGCCAGGGCACAATAAGAATTCCAGCCATCTGGACACGCTTCGCCGGATGGCTCTCAGATTCTGGACGCTTCGACGCACGGCCCCACAGCATGACAGCATCGATCTCACTCGTCCTGTTCGACATGGAGGGCGTTCTCTCTCTGAGCGACCGCTCCGCGCGCGTCAATCACCTGTCGGCGGTATCGGGCCAGACGCCCGACGCGGTGCGTCACGCCATCTGGGAATCCGGGCTGGAAGCGCGTGCCGACGCGGGCCTCATCACCGACGACGAATATCTGAAAGCGCTGGGCGACCTCCTCGGCTGCCGCATCACCCGCGACGACTGGCTGATCGCTCGCCGCGCATCGATATTGCCTAACGTTGAAGTGCTTGCGCTCGCGGAAAAAGTGTCAGCGACGCACAGGATTGCGGTGCTGACCAACAACTGCCGTCTCGTTGCGGACAATATCGGATACCTGAGTCCTGAGGTCGCTGCGCTCTTTGGCCGTCACGTGTGCGTATCCGCCTCGTTCGGCGCGGCGAAACCCGCGGCACGCGCCTATCTGGGCTGTCTTGAACATCTTGGCGCTGGCACAGCCGAAACCCTTTTCATCGACGACGCCGAAGCAAACGTGGCCGGGGCGATCAACGCCGGCCTTCACGGATACAGGTTCGTCAGCGCCGATTCCCTATCGGAAGAACTGAAGCGTCGGCAGCTGATGTAGACGCACTGGCAAGGTTGCGCCTTGATTTATCCGAAGCGGCCCTCTTCCTTCCTGCACCGAAACGAAACATAAAAAGCTTGCACGCGGATTTTTCGAAGGCTATTGTCGTCACGTTCTGCAAGGCAGCGCGGGAGAGATCGTCAGAGGATTCATCTGACGGCGCCGACGGAGCAACCGCCCCGGAAACTCTCAGGCAAAAGGACCGCGCAGCCAGAACATCTGGAGAGCGGCGCTATAAACGCGCCCACCGAAGGGGATTTCCTGCGTACATGGCAGGAAAGAAACTCTCAGGTACAGGGACAGATGGGGCATCGACGCCGGAACCGAAGCAACACCGGCGATGCTCAATTCAATCTGGACCCTGTCATGTCACGAATCGCCCTCATCGGCGCCGGGATTACCGGCGTCACGACCGCTTACGCCCTCGCACAACGCGGCTTCGAAGTCACTGTATTCGAACGTCATCGCTACGCGGCCATGGAAACATCGTTCGCCAACGGCGGCCAGTTATCGGCCAGTAACGCCGAAGTCTGGAACAGTGCCGCGACCGTGCTCAAAGGCCTGCGCTGGATGCTCAGGCGCGACGCGCCGTTGCTGCTCAATCCTTTGCCGACGTGGCACAAATACTCGTGGATGGGCGAGTTTCTTCGACAGATTCCGAACTATCGGGCCAACACCGTCGAAACGGTGCGTCTTGCGATTGCCGCGCGCGAGCATCTGTTTTCGATCGCAACGCGCGAGGGTATCGACTTCGATCTGGAACGTCGCGGCATTCTGCACATCTACAAGAACCACAAGGATTTCGAAGCCGCGACCAGGGTGAACGCGCTGCTGCGCGAAGGTGGCCTGGATCGCCGCCCGGTGACGAGCGAAGAAATCCGCACGCTGGAACCTGCATTGCAGGACGAGTTTCATGGCGGCTTTTTCACACCGTCCGACTCGACCGGCGACATCCATAAATTCACGCGCGGGTTGGCGCAGGCGTGCGTGCGGCATGGCGTCGAATTCAACTATGACACCGAGATCGTGTCGATCAACCCAGGCACGGACGGCAGATTCCTTATCGATGTGCGCCGCGACGACGAATCGCTCAGCAGCACGTTCGATCAGATCGTTGTATGCGCAGGTGTGAAGAGCCGCGAGTTTGCGGCGATGCTTGGGGACCACGTCAACGTCTACCCGGTGAAGGGTTATTCGATTACCGTTTGCCTCGACGACGACAAGAGCCGTCAGGCGGCGCCATGGGTCAGCCTGCTCGATGACAGCGCAAAGATCGTCACGAGCCGTCTCGGTCCCGATCGTTTTCGCGTGGCAGGCACGGCGGAAATCAACGGCTTCAACCGCGATATCCGTGCAGATCGCATCGCGCCGCTCATCCAGTGGACCCGCCGCTATTTTCCGGAAGCGGCGACATCGCGCGTGATTCCGTGGGCAGGCTTGCGCCCAATGTTGCCGGGCATGTTGCCCAAAGTGGGCCAGGGTCGTCGACGCGGCGTGTTCTATAACACCGGACACGGGCATCTTGGGTGGACGTTATCAGCTGCAACGGCTGCGTCGGTGGCTGATTCGATCGAGCGCTCGGTGAGGAGGTAACGCAATCTTCTTTGGACCGCGTGGGCACATCCGCGCGGCAAGTGAGGACTGCGCGCGGGATGGAAGCCCCCTTCCCGCGACGGAGTGTCGGTGCGTGGAGGAGGCCACCGCAGTGCGGCTTGCTGTATGCATTGCTGCCTGGGAAGCGGCGTAAACGCAGAAACCCCACCTTTTGGGGGTGGGGTTTCTGATGCTGCAGGGGAGCCTGACGATTACCTACTTTCACACGGGCAATCCGCACTATCATCGGCGTGGAGTCGTTTCACGGTCCTGTTCGGGATGGG
>NZ_JBNDKT010000060.1:0-28111 GCF_050435685.1 Paraburkholderia sp. GAS448 | reverse complement strand
CTGAATTGAGCGTCGATTCGCTTCGTCATCTGGAAAGTTCGACGCCATCTCGCCTGCAACTTGGGCAGTTGGTCCATTGATCAGCGTTTCCCTAGTTAATGTTTTTGATCATTACGACCTCCCAGTTAATGCATCACCGCAGCTTTCGATGCTGAATACGCCGACCAGTTGGGGTTTCCTTCCTTTGCGGCGATTGACGATATGTTCACAATACGGCCGTACCGAGCATTTAACATCGGCCCGACGACGGCCTTTGAACAAAGGAATACGCTTCGGAGGTTTACGTCAATGGCGCGTTGCCACGTTTCGACGTCACATTCCGTGACCGGCGCAATTGGACCAACAAGCCCAGCGCCATTGACAAGGCCGTCAACCTTTTTGAATCGTTCAACGATTCTCGACATTGTATTGACGACGGCCTTCTCGTCCGTTACATCAACTACGTACGTTAGCGCGCTTGGAACGTGCTCAGCCGAGGCAGATAACGCCGCCTCGTCGATGTCCCACAGAATCACTTGACAGCCTTCGCGAGCCAACCTCGTAGCAATGGCGAGACCGATGCCGCCTGCGCCTCCTGTTACGATTGCGACTCTGTCTGCTTCGGTGTTTTCAGTATTCTGGTGTTCGGTGTCTCTAGTCATCGTTTTTATAATCCACGGTTTGGATTTAATACGTCATAACTGGGATCTGCTACGTTTTTAATTGATAGTAAGCATTCCTATATCAATGTCAAATTAACCACCCCAGCGCCAATGTTTACGTACGGTATCTTCTTGTCTGCGCTTACCTGGTTTGTTGCAAGCGCGGTCCCGCCGCAACGCGTTTGATCGTCACATCCCTCAATGTTTACCAAGCTCTCCGTCGACCACACGCCACAAGGACAACGGGTTTTCGTCCCGAAGCGCAGGCGGGAGCATCGATTCCGGCACGTTCTCGTAGCAAATCGGGCGCAGGAACCGCTCAATAGCGGTTGCACCAACTGATGTGAAGCGAGGGTCCGAAGTCGCTGGGAACGGACCTCCGTGAATCGTGGCGTTCGTGATCTCGACTACATTTGCAAATTTGTTCACGATGATCCGATTTGTTCGCCGCTCAAGGATTGGCAGGAGCTGCTGAGCCAATGCGTGGTCACTGCTCTCAACGTGCAATGCCATTGTCAGCTGCCCGTGAAACGACCGAGCCAAGTCAATAAGTTGGGCACTGTCGGTACACCTCACGAGAACCGCCGCAGGCCCGAACATCTCATTTGCTAGCGTGGGGTTTGCGAGTAGCTCATCGCCTTGAATCTCGAAAATCTCGGGGTACCCTTCAAGCAACCCTGCGGGCGCTCGACCCGATGCGATTTTTTTGACACCCGCGCCAGAACGAGTCCGTTCAACCGAGCGGTTAAAATTTTGGAAGATCCCGGGACTAAGCATCGTTTCCGCTGGCTTGTCCTCCAGCGCAGCTCCGAGGTCGGCTCGAAGACGCGCAAAATCCTCGCCCTCCACAGCCAAAATCAATCCTGGTTTTAAACACATCTGCCCCGCCCCCAGGGCCATCTGGCGAACAAAACCATCGGCCATTTCTTTGCCACGAGCCTTCAACGCGCCGGGAAGAAAGAAATTCGGATTGACACTCGTCATTTCGGCAAATACAGGTATTGGAACATTGCGCTCGGCGCCCCTTCGCACAAGCGCCATTCCACCGCCTTCGGAACCAGTGAAGGCGACTGCTTGAATCGAAGGGTGGTCGACCAGCGCCTCACCGACGGCGTTACCGTCACCGATAAGCAACGAGAAAACACCTTCATGCAGTCTGCAGGTTTTTACCGCCCTTTGAATAGCGCGGCCAACGAGTTCCGACGTTCCCAAATGGGAACCATGCGCCTTCACGACAACTGGACATCCTGCCGCGAGGGCGGACGCCGTGTCGCCGCCGGCCACCGAGTAAAGGACCGGAAAGTTGCTGGCGCCAAAAACTCCAACAGGTCCGAGAGGCACTTTATGCATACGCATGTCTGGCTTCGGCGACGGTTGGCGCTCGGGAGCCGCTGTGTCGATGGTGGCTTGGCGCCACCGGCCTTTGCGTACGACCTCCGCAAACATATTCAACTGCGTCGCAGTGCGCAGCGTTTCACCTTTGATTCGGGCAACGGTGAGGCCAGTTTCGAGGGCTCCGCGTTCATACAGATTGTCACCCAGGCCGAGCAGATTTCGCGCAATCTCGTCCAGGAACCGCGCCCGTTCGTCCGGCGATGTAGCGCGATAAGAATCAAACGCCGCTTCCGCAAGGCTGCACGCCCGATCAACGTCAGCGAGCCCAGCTGCGCCAAACGACGGTTCAATATTGGAGTTCGTCGCAGGGTTGAACGCCGCAACCGAGCCTGCAGCCCCGCGCAAGGACGACGCCCCAATTAACATTTCGCCAGTTACATTCATGTTTCACATCCTGATTCATAACGTTTATTTCTTCCGCTCGGCGCGCACGCACAGGGACACACAGACGCCTCAGCCTTCGTGCGTTTCACACCGTTCTGGGTTCCAGGCGCCAAATCTCACTTAAATACAACAATAAGATTTTCCAACCTTTCAGCCCGGCTTGATGAAACTCTCAAGCAGTTCCCGAGTTGTCGTAATGGCGTGAGCAAAGGTCGGGCCGTTTACCTCGTGCGCGGCGTACATCGCGTCCTTTGATGCCGCTGCAGTTCCATCTTTAACCAGCGTGACGTGATATCCCAATTCCATACCGAACCGTGCGGTTGATTCGATGCACGTGTTTGCCATCAGGCCCACGACAATAATTTTTTGAATGCCGTATTGCTTTAATTGGTGGTCAAGGTCAGTGTTAGCGAAACCGCTCTGCGCCCAGTGTTCTTTTATTACGATATCGCCAGGCAGCGGCTTGAAATCATCATGAAATTCACCACCCCAAGTACCCTTAGCGAAGGTTTGCCGCTTACCTGACGCCATTTGAGTGTTGTTAGCAAACTTCCAATGGATGTAATCACCTGGTTCCCAGCGATGATGGGGAACGAAAAAAATCTTTGCGCCCGCATCGCGAAGAGTCACCATCAAAGTTCGTAGATTGGCGATCAGCCCGACTTCACTTGCAATCGTTTCGATCACTGAAAAGAGCTTGCCGCCTTGAGACATGAAATCGTTGTACGGATCAACAATTAGGAGTCCTGTTTCTTCAGGTTTGTACGTCAGGCTTGTCATATGGTCGCTCCAGAGCGTGCGTTTAGGCAGGTGTTTCTCCTGCAAAGAAAGAAGTTGAAGCAATAGGCTTAGGTTATACCTATGAAAATCATAGTGTCAAATTTTTTCGCTTCAATCTCGGGAATTCCCTATGCGACGACTTGATTTGCCCCTTTTTAGTATCGCGAAGAGCGACATCCATGGCGGCCGATCACAGCGACAGGAAAACGCGGTATTAGACATGACCTGCGAGGCTTCGCAGCGTGATCATTCGTTTCCATCAAAGGCGTGGATCGCGACACGATGAACGTTTCGACGCTAGGGAGCGGGCGACGAGCACATCGGTTACGCGAATCCGGTTCGCGCAGTCCTTGTGAAAGCTTATGTTGTTTGTCCGCTGTCGGTTGAATAACGGACCGTCGGCCGACCGTTCACGCGTGGGAGCGAAAGACTGGAGATGCCGATCAGGGACGGCTGGACAACGTGGAGGGCCTTGATGACCTGACGTACGTCGTAGACAGTGGCTCCGACGTACCGCAAACGGCCCGGCAATTTTTGCGCTAGAAAAATATGCAAAGCATCATGAACGTGTTTGCATTTGATCGTTCACGCCTCACGCCCGAGTTGGCAGAGTCGCGTTATCGGGCAAGCGTTCGGCCCGGCTATCAGGAGTCGTTTTCCGCGATGTTCCCGGCGCCGCGACAACGCTGGGTGGATGCGCTCGCATGTCACGAGCATAAACTGGGTGACATCCGCCAATCGACGTTGATCGTGCACGGCCGCGACGATCAGGTGATTCCGCTCGCCAACTCGCTACGCCTGCTCGAACGGATCGGTCCGTCGCAGTTACACGTTTTCGGCCAATGCGGACACTGGACGCAGATCGAACATGCCGATGCCTTCAATCGGTTGGTCGACACTTTTCTGATGGACTAGAGAACTGGCGACATCGTCGATCCACTGTGCGGCGAGGCGGGCGCCGACCGACACCTTCGACGCGGTCGGGTATGGGATGTGTCACGCCGTTCAGTCAGTGACATCGTCATGCCGACAGGTCAGAGTTCAATCTCGACGGCACGTCCACGTTCATGTCGATTAGTGGATCGCCGAGGCGGTACACTCGCGGCGGCGACGCTTCGGTTTTTCTCGATGCGACGAGCATCCGGGTACGTACCGCTGCAGAATACGTGAACGCGCATTCGCATTTCTCGCAATCGGCCATTCGCCATCAGCAAGTTCCGTGGGTAGGCGAATAACCCGGATGCCCGACAAGTCGCCGGCTGACGTGTTTGGACGAATGGCCGCTCTAACTGGAAGGTGCCGTTGAGATCGCGCCGGGTTGAGAGCCGAAGCGGGTCGTCTGCGGCCAATCGCGCAACGCTAGCGCAAATCCAGATGGCTCCTCTAATGGCTCCTTGATGTCCGCCTCCCGTAAAGCCTCACCCTGGAGGTCCGTTTCGATCACAAACATGCAACTAACTGTCCGTCGCCTCTGCATCTTTGTTAACCGCAAACCCGGTCTCCAGTGGGGCAGCAGAACCTACACCACCGGTTGTCCAGGCGGCCTGTGTCTGCACGCGCCTGTTCACCGTTCTGTAAAATTGAAGACAGGCGACAGGTTAAAAGTTCGCAGCTGAGTTCAGGAGGTCGAAAACATGGACGTTATTGACCTGATGCCAGAGGTCGCGGCGGACCGACATGAAGTTTGGTTTCGCCTGACCGGACATCGCAGCGAGGTTGCCTGTGCGATTACGCGGGAGGCGCTCGAAGCGCAATTCTGGTTGCCCAAGAACGCTGACCAGGTCCGCATACTCAAGGCGTTCGCGGACGGACGGCGCCGCATTGTCGCGGTCGCCGAAAGAAAAGTCCGCCTGCGTCCGGGTGAACCAGTCAGGCTCACGGCCGGCGATTTCCAGATCGGGCGGTAGGGCCTCTGACTGCCGTCTGTCACCAGTCAATACGGTGTTTCTCGTCGGTCTCGCGGTGCCGGCGATCGTCGTCGACGTGAAGATACTGACTGGTCGTCGTCAGTGACGCATGTCCGAGGTTATCGCGCACGAGTCGCAGATCTACCTGCTGGTCCGCCATGTGGGACCCTGCGCTGTGACGCAGCCAGTGTGCCGATGCCTGCTCGAGGCGGTCCGCGCGCTGTGCATGGTCTTCACCACGCGCACGCAAGGATTGCGCCGCACCGTTAAAAACATCCTTCACGATCCGGTGCAACGCTGCGCGCGTGAGCGGTTTGAGCGACTGGCCAATCGGCAGCACGAGCGGTGTATCCTCGCCCGGCGAGGGCAGTGCTGGCAGTCCGCGGGCCCGCCGGTAGGTGCCAAGTTCCGCAATCATTTCCGCGGTGGCGGGCACCAGCCGCTCCTTGCCACCTTTGCCCATCACTTCGAGCCACCACCGATCCGTGCCGTTTTCGTCACCTCGCCGGAAAAACTGTCCCATCGTGTTCGTGCCGACCTCCGTGATCCGCAGACCGCCCAGATAGAGCAGGGTAAAGAGCCAGCGCACGCGTGCGTGGTGTTCGCGCTCGCGTTCCGTCGCTTTCGGCATCGCGTGAATCCAGGTTTTGACTTCGAGCCACAGCTCGGGCGACAGATACCGGACGATGCGCGGCCTGGCCCGTCGGGCGCGCTGACGCGACAGCGACAGCGGATTGCCGGCCAGATAACAGGCCTGCACGAGCCACGCAAACATGACGTTGAGGATCACCATGGCCTGTCGCTGGCTCGCTCCGGACAGCGGGCCGTAGAACGGCCGCCAGCGTGGATCGTTGAGGGGATGCTTGCGTCCGCCGTCAGCGGTCCACCGCGCGGCGGGCTGCGGATCGGCGAGAAAGTGCTGGTAGACGAGCAGGTCTTCGTGCGTGAGCGACGAGAGCGGTTTGCCCATCTGGAGGACGGACCACAGCAGCAGGCGTTCGGCTTCCTTGCGGTAGTTGTCGAAAGTCGTTTTCGTGTCGACGAAGCGGGCGAGCCATGCGCGCACCGCGTCCAGATCATTGCGGGCAGCGATCTGCGCGGTGCCGTTTCTGCAGCGATTGTTGCCATCACTGCCATCCAGTTCAGACGGGATGGTCAGGGTCTCGATGGGCTGAGGAGGCAGCAGCAGGGCGGTCATGGGATGTTTTGAGGTCGTTCGGGGTGTCGTGCGTTTGCTGCAACCAGTGACGTATTTAATATCGACATTATAGCCATGATGTCAAAATTATCGCTTGGGTAGATTGGATATTAGGTGGTTTACGTTGTATTATTGATTGAATCTTATCAAAACTGCCCCCCATGTCCGACGTTCAGCCCGATGAAGTCCGCGTTGCCACGGAAATCGACCGGCTGAAGGCCGAATTTCCAAAGACTCGCGAGCTCTACCGCGAGGTCTGCGCGCTGCTGTTCTTCAGGTTCGGCATCACGCCGACCGCGAACCGGCTTTACCAGCTGGTGAAGCGCGGCAGCATGGGCACGCCGACGCAGGTGCTGGGCGAGTTCTGGACCGAACTGCGCGAAAAGAGCCGCGTGCGGATCGACCACCCGGACCTGCCGGCCGACCTGCAGGCCGCCGCCGGCGAACTGGTCGCGACGCTGTGGACGCGCTCGACCGCATCGGCGCAGGCCGCGCTCGGCGCGCTGCGCGACGAACTCGAGGCGCAGCGCGTCGAGGCGCAGCAGGCGGTCGTCGCCGCGCGGGACGAACTGGGTCGCACCGAAACCGCGCTCGAGCAGCGCACCAGCGCGCTGCTCGCTGCCCAGGTGGAGGTCCGCGACCTGGAGCGCGCGCAGGCGGAGGGGCACGCTGCACGAAAGGCGCTGGAGGCGGAGATCGTGCGGCTGAAGGATGAGGCGGGCACGCGCGGGCGCGAGCTGCAGCAGGTACGGGAGGCATTCTCGCGGGATCTGGAAAAGCTGCGGGACGACACGCAGCGGGCTGAGGAGCGGCTGCGGGTATCCGAAAAGCGCGCCCTGCTAGAGATCGACCGCGAGCGCGGCGCCGCGGCGAAGCTGCAAAAGGATCTGGATGAAGCAGTGCGGCGCTCGGACCAGCGGGACGTCGACCATCGTCGCGCACTTGATACGCTCCAGTCGCAACTCGGCGACGCGCGCCATCAGGCGGGCGTGCTGCAGGGGCGACTCGATACAGTCCAGTCGGCGCACGTGACACTGCAGGGCCAACTGGCAGCGTTGCGCCAGACTGAAGCACACGCGGGTCGCGCACGGATTGCGGGCACAGCGCCACGCCCAGCGGCTACACGTCCGTCGCGCGCGGCGGGTGAAGCGTCGGCGAGCGCCGGCAAGGCAGCGGCGCGCCGGAAGCGGGGTAAGTGAATGGGATCCGGTTCCCGACGGCGGGGAGTGGAAGACTGCCCGCCGATCCAGTCGCTGATGCGCTATGCCGGGCGGATGGTCCGGATAGTCGCCATGGCGAGCGGCGAAAGGTCATCATCGAATCAGTCGGTGACGATGGCCAGGAGTCTCGCAGTCACGTCAAGTGAGTGAACCAGGAGGTCCTAAAGGGGAAGCCGTTCTGATGGCCGACTGGGGAATCTGTGCAGCAGGCTGCTGCACAATTGCCATGGTTTGCCTGTGCACGCTGCTCGACAATCCTGATGCACCGGATATGCGTGCGATGTACTGTTGCCACTAATTTGCTTCAACGCCTGCTCATGCACGACGAGCCCAGGTCTACCGCTGATGAGAAGGGTGTTGTTTAAGGCCACTTACATAAGCTCCGGCGCTATTTAAGCCAAAGGCATATTGCTTAATTAACGGTCAATAGCCATAATCCATCCATGGCTGACGAGAGCACAACAAATCCCCGGCTTGGCCGATTCGTCGAAACCGCCGTAGGCGGTGAAATCGCGCGCGCATTCGTGCCGCCGCCCCTTCCCCCCGAACCCCCTATCGACGTGTTGAGTCTACTCGACCGGCTTAGTCTTGCCGAGCGGGCGGTCGGGCGGCTGGACGGCATCACGATGCTTCTCCCTCGCCAGGAGCTTTTCCTCTACATGTATGTGCGCAAGGAGGCGGTTCTTTCGTCTCAGATCGAAGGCACCCAGTCCACCTTGACCGATCTGCTTCGTTTCGAAACCGAGGCACAGGCCGGCCAACCCATCGACGACATCCGCGAGGTGTCGAACTACGTCGACGCCATGATGTATGGGCTGGACCGGCTCCAGGAGTTGCCGCTCTCTCTACGGTTAATCCGCGAGATGCATGCGCGCCTGCTGCAAAGCGGGCGGGGCGGCACCAAAAGCCCTGGCGAGTTCCGCAGGTCCCAGAACTGGATCGGCGGGACCCGACCCGGGAACGCCCTATATGTGCCGCCGCCCGTGAACGAACTCGACACCTGTCTCGATGCACTTGAAAAGTTCATGCATGAGGACCGCTCGCGCTTGCCGGCGCTTATCAAGGCCGGACTTCTTCATGTCCAGTTCGAGACGATCCACCCGTTTCTTGACGGCAATGGCCGCATTGGCCGGCTGCTCGTAACCCTGTTCCTCAATGTGCATGGGGTATTGCACTCGCCGCTCCTCTACCTGAGTCTCTACCTCAAGACGCACCGGGCGGATTACTATCGGCTCCTCCAGGAGGTCCGTGAGCGTGGTGCCTGGGAACCCTGGCTCGAATTCTTCCTCGACGGTGTTGCCGAGACCGCAAACCAGGCATTTGATGCTGCAACACGGATCGTCGGCCTGTTCAAGGAAGATCGGGAGCGGATCACGGCGGAGAGCGAGCGGGCCGGATCGGCCCTGCGCGTCCATGACCTGCTTCAACAGAATCCATTCCTCACTGCGAACCTGCTCGTTGAACGTACAGGCCTCACTGCGCCGACGGTCAACGCTGCGCTTGCTGACCTGGAACGGCTCGGTGTGGTGGAGGAAGTAACGGGCCGCCGGCGCGGGCGCGTGTTCGGCTATCGGCGTTATCTCGCCATCCTTGGCGAAGGCACTGACCCGCTTCCCGCTCCACAGAACCCGACTCCAGACGAGTAGCGACCCCGCCACCCCAAAAGCGCCACTATCTCCGGCTTCGGATCCACTGGACCTGCTCTTCGTGACCGTCGCATTACGCCGCGTGTATCCTTCGGTCGTTAGCTATAAACCGGCGACCGCGGGGCATGGGCTCACGCGCGGACGGACTGGTGCCGCCAGGAAAGCCGCAACGTCAGCCCGCAAGGTGCGCCGGTCAAAGGGGCCTGCTGAATGAAAACGGTGCGGCAGGTTCCCGGAGTGCGGTACTCGACCATCGCTGACTATGCACCCTCACTGGCGCCTTCCGCACCTTGCTCGAGCCCGTGCATGCCCCGATTGGTTTTTTTATGCGCACGCGATTTTGCTCCACAAAGTCGCCACGCATCATAATGGCCGGACCAATATTCAACGGCCTTGGCCGCGAATGCCAAGATACAGCGCATAAACCGAGGATGTAGCCGTCACGAAAATCCTGTTCCGGTTGATGCCGCCAAAGGTCAGGTTCGACACGACTTCGGGAATCAGGATCTTCCCCAGCAAGACGCCATCTGGCGCGTAGCAATGCACGCCGTCTTCCGCGCTCGCCCAGATGTTTCCTTGCTCATCGATGCGGAATCCATCCGGTACGCCGTTTTGCATTTGGATGAGCACGCGTCCACCGCTCAGCGATCCGTCTTGCGCGACATCAAATACACGGATATGGCGAGGAGCTTCATCGTCATGAGTCGCACCCGAATCTGCGATGTAGAGGAGCGATTCGTCCAGCGAAAACGCGAGTCCATTTGGCTTCACGAAGTCATCGCACACGAGGCGAACGCGCGTATTGTCGGGTGAAATGCAGTACACGTTGCAGCGGCCGATCTCGCTGTCTCCGCGATAGCCTTCGTAGTCGCTCAGGATGCCGTAGTCGGGATCGGTGAACCAGACTGCGCCGCGCGAATCGACCACCACATCGTTCGGCGAATTCAGGCGCTTGTCTTCGAAATGCGATGCCAGCACGACCACGCGGCCATCGTGCTCCGTGCGCGTCACGCGCCGGGGTTGTGTCGCGATAAGAAGGACACGTCGAGCCAGTTCAGATATGAAAAGGACTGCTTACATCACGATAGAATAGAATTGCTCAGCAAGATTTCGGGCGATGCCATCGTCTCGCATTTGTCCTTTCCGGATCATATGCATGACTTCTATGCCTGCCAGGATAATACGGGCGCAGCGAAAATCCTTGAAGCCCATCATCGGCTTGACAATGCGTTTGATGGCACGATGATCCTGTTCGACGATGTTGTTCAAATACTTGACCTGCCGGACCTTGATGGGCGTTTCCCGTTCAGCGTTGATGGCCTGCAGGGCCGCCAGATTGGCCCCGCTTTTATCCATGGTCACGGTCTCAGGCGCGCCGTTGCGATCGATGGCCTTCTCGAAGTAGCGGCGCGCGGCAACCTTGTCGCGATGCGCCCGCAACAGGAAATCGACCGTATTACCCGCCTTGTCCACTGCGCGGTACAAGTACTTCCACTGGCCGCGCACCTTGACGTAGGTTTCATCCATCCTCCAGCTCTTACCTACCGGACGTTTGTGCTTGCGAAAGGCTTTCTCGAACAACGGTACGAGCTTGATGACCCACCGATGCACGCTCGAATGGTCAACCTCAAAGCCGCGCTCAGCCATCATTTCTTCGAGATTGCGAAGGCTTAGCGAATAGGCCACGTACCACCGCACACACAGCAGGATCACATCCAGCGGATAGTGCAGTCGCTTCAGCACTTTCGCGATCCCTGGCGGTAATGTCTTTCGCGGCGTCTTGCCCGTCATGGCCATCGTGATCGTCTCAATTTCGGTTGCCGAATTCTACCTGATCGCCTTAGCGCGACAGAGCCGTGCGCGTGTCGTAATAGCGGAAGTCAATACGGCGGCGCCTTGTACGTATGGCTTATCTGTGCTGGAGGCCGGCGATTTCGACGTGCTCGTGCCGACGCATCGCGCGCCGCTCGAGCGCTCACTTTCAAGCGTAGGCGACACCGAGATGCGCATTGCGCGGCATGCGGCATCGCTGATCGAAGACGGCGCGACGCTTCAGTGTGGCATCGGTGCGTTGCCCGAAGCAATCCTTGCGCAACTGACGGACCGCCGCGACCTCGGCATCCACAGCGGCACGATCGGAGACGCGGTGGTCGACCTGTGCGAGCGCGGCGTAGTGACCAATGCAAGAAAGCGCGAAAACACCGGGGTCACGATCGCGGGAACGATGATGGGCTCGCGGCGCGTCTACACATTCGCTCATCGCAATCGCGCTGTGCAGTTACGCCCGACGGCGTACACGCACGACATCGATGTGCTGGGCCGCATCGACCGCTTCGTCGCAGTCAACGCCGCAATCGAGGTCGATCTGACCGGACAGGTCAACGCCGAAATGGTAGCGGGGCGCTACATCGGCGCGGTAGGCGGCGCGATTGATTTCATGCGCGGAGCAGCGCGCTCGCATGGCGGCGTGCCGCTCGTCGCGTTGTCCGCTAGCGCACGTGGCTCGAGCCGGATCGTCGCCAAGCTCTCGGGACCGGCGAGCACGTCGCGCGCCGATGCCGGCGTGATCGTCACCGAGCATGGCTATGCCGATCTGCGCGGTCTGACATTGCGTCAGCGTGTGCGCAGGATGCTGGATATCGCGGCGCCGGAGTCGCGCGCGGCGCTCGAGGAAGAAGCGGCGCGCGCTGGGCTGCGCCTCTGACATCGACTGGATATTAAGGAATTCAACATGAGACGAGCAGCAATCGTTGCACCCGTGCGAACGCCCGTCGGCACCTTTGGCGGCAGCCTGCGTTCGGTGCGTGTCGAGGCACTGGCGGCCACGGTCATCAAGGCGACGCTTGAACGCAGCCAGATTGATCCCGCACGCATCGAGGACGTCGTATTCGCGCAGTCGTACGCGAACAGCGAGACGCCCTGCATCGGGCGCTGGGTAGCATTGGAAGCGGGCCTGCCGGTCGAGGTGCCAGGCATGCAGCTCGATCGCCGCTGTGGCGGCGGGCTTCAGGCCGTTGTGACGGCAGCGATGATGGTGCAAAGCGGCGCCGCCGATGTTGTCGTGGCGGGCGGTGTCGAGAGCATGAGCAACATCGAGTACTACACCACGGACATGCGCTGGGGCTCGCGCTCGGGCTCGGTCAAGCTGCACGACCGGCTCGAACGAGGCCGCGAGCGCTCGCAGCCGGAGGCAAGGTTCGGCTATATCTCAGGCATGATCGAGACGGCCGAGAATCTCGCGCGCGAATATGGCATCACACGCGAGCAGGCCGATGAATTCGCAGTTCGAAGCCACCAGCGCGCCGCTGATGCCTGGGCGTCGGGCCGTTTCGACGATGAAGTCGTGCCCGTCAGCGTGCCGCAGCGCAATGGCGACCCGGTGCTGTTCACGCGCGATGAAGGCGTGCGCGCGGACGCCAGCCCCGAATCGCTCGGCAAGCTGCCCGCGCTGATGAAGAACGGCACCGTCACGGCGGGCAACGCCAGCCAGCAAAACGACGCGGCGGCAGCGTGCCTGATTGTCGCCGAGGACAAGCTTGCGGAACTGGACTTCGAACCGCTCGCGTATCTGACGGGCTGGGCGGCTGCCGGCTGTGACCCCGCGACGATGGGCATTGGCCCCGTCCCTGCCGCGCAGAAACTGTTGCGCAAGACAGGCCTCACGTTCGATCAGGTCGATCTCGTCGAGGTGAACGAGGCGTTCGCGTGCCAGGTGCTCGCAGTGCTCAAGGGCTGGGGTTGGGACGACCACTCTCGGTTGAATGTGAACGGCTCAGGTATCTCGCTCGGTCATCCGATCGGCGCAACGGGCGTGCGCATGCTCGCGACGCTGCTCTATGAACTGCAGCGCCGCAAGGGCCGGTATGGCTTGGAGACGATGTGCATCGGCGGTGGCCAGGGCATCGCGGCGATTTTCGAGCGTCCCTGACGGTTGTGATCGCTAACACGAAGACTTCTTCGGAAACCGTATGCCCGCGGCCGGCTCGATCAGAGGCGGTGGCTGAGGCTGACCTCATGACTCAAGAGACTGACGATGACGATCAACTACGACACATTGAAAAACTGGCCGTTTGAGGACATCGAGCAGCATTACACGGCGCGCGACGTGATGCTCTACCAGCTCGGTGTCGGCTACGGTTGGGATCCGCTCGATCCTAACGAGCTACCGTTCGTTTACGAAAAAGATCTGCGCGTCACGCCAACCTTTGCGGTCGTGCTCGGATATCCGGGAGTCTGGGCCAGAGATCCGCGGAGTGGAATCGATTGGGTCAGGATGCTCCATGGCGAACAGACGCTCTATATTCACAAGCCGCTGCCGCCCTCTGCGACCATCGTCGGGCGCTCCAGAGTCGCGCGCATTGTGGACAAGGGCGCCGATAAAGGCGCACTCGTCCTGATTGAGCGCCGGGTCACGGACAAGACGACTGGCGAGCTGCTGGCGACGATTGAACAGCTCAATTTCTGTCGTGGCGACGGTGGCTATAGCGTGTCAGGAGAACCCAGCGACGAGGCGCCCACGTCACCGCCTCCCGTTCCAGAACGGGCGCCGGACGCGGTGTTTGACTTGCCAACGCGCCCTGAAATGGCGCACATCTATCGCCTCTCAGGCGATGATAATCCGCTGCACGTCGATCCCGAAGTGGCGCGAAACGCCGGCTTCGAGCGCCCGATTCTGCATGGTCTTGCAACGTGGGGAGTCGCAGCACACTCAGTGATCAGAACAACTTGCGACGGTGATCCGACTCGCATTGCGTTGTTCCGGGCACGCTTTACTGCGCCAGTGTTCCCGGGAGAGACGATTCGCACCGAAGTATGGCGTACCGGCAATGCTGCCCACTTCCGCTCGCGCGTAACGGAGCGCGACGTCGTGGTGTTGAACAACGGATACGCGGAAATGCGTTAGAAGGGGTCCCCTTGTTTTCCGTGCACAGAGTGACGGTAGGCAGGCCTTGAATTGATGCGGCTCTCGGCGGTGTGCGGTGCATCAATCGCTGCATATTCAAATACTTGCTGTTCGCTACCCAATCGGCCGGAAACCCGCGTCGTTGCTTGCTCGACGCAAGCTCTCCGCGTGCAAAACCAGTCCAATAAACATGCGGGTTTCCGGCGGGTCAGTCAACGAACAGAAATCGTAAACTATTCAAGCGCTTACGGTCTGGGTCCGACGCCAGTGCTCGATCTCCTACCGTCACTCTGTGCACGGAAAACAAGGGGACCCCAATTCACGCAGACGCGAACAATGAAGCTGCCCAATCCGCAAACACCCTGACCTTGGTGCTATATCGTCGGCTAGGCGGATATGCGATATACACCTCGAGCGGATCCGGCCGCCATTGCGCGAGAATGGGCACGAGCCGTTTTTGCTCAATGGACGAGCGAACCATGAAGTCCATGGTGTGGACGATCCCCAGACCAGCCAGTGCGGCTGCATGGTGTGCATTGCTCTCGCTGACAAGAACGTCATTGCGTACGCGATCGAGCGTTATCGTCTCTCCGCCGCGGCGAAAGGCAAGGGGCTGCGTCACACCCGTACTTGCAGAGAAATATCCAACAACAGGCATGTCCTTATCCACGATTTCCTGCGGATGTTTCGGTCTGCCGTACTTCGCGAGATAAGCGGGACTTGCACATGTCGTCCATGCAGCCGTGCCGATCGAATGCGCGACGACGTCCGGGTCATCGGAGGTGCTTCGAATTGCACAGTCTATGTTCTCTGCGACGAGATCCGCAGTGCGGTCAGTGACGCTAAGCTGAATCCGCATCGTGGGATAGCGCGCAAGAAAGGCCGGCAATTGGGGAATGAGGATACAGCTTGCGGTCGATCCTCCAACGTCGACTCTCAGCACCCCGCGTGGGCTCGCCTGTTCCCGACCAAGTGTGGCCTCGAGATCATCGAGTTCACTGAGCAGTTGCCTCGCGCGCTCAAAGTAAGCAGTGCCATCGCTCGTCACACTGACCCGCCGCGTATTGCGCTCAAGCAGCTTTACACCAAGATGCGCTTCCAGCGATTTGACCCATTTGCTTGCCGTGGTGTTGGGCATATTCAGAGAAAGGGCCGCCCGCCCAAAGCCTCCTGTCTCAACAACGCGGACAAAAACACGAATTGCCTGCAAATGGTCCATCGAACTACCTCCAATTATCCACGTATGTGCGCAGAGTTCCCACAATACACGCATTTATCTACCAGCGTACGCAATGTAAGCTGAGGTCATTCGTGCATGCAGGTAACCAAGGAGCCCTGAAATGACAGCCTCACTCTACGACAACATTCATTCAACCAAGCATGCGGGCAAGGTTGCGCTTGTGACCGGCGGCAGCACCGGAATTGGCCTGGCCACCGCCAAGCGCCTTGCGCTAGAAGGCGCCACGGTGTTCATCACCGGGCGACGCCAGGCGGAACTGGATGCCGCAGTATTGGAAATCGGCCACGGCGCGCGAGCGATTCGCGGCGACATCTCTTCTGCGGCCGACCTTGAACGCATTGTGGAGACCGTGTCGGAGGCTCACCAAAGAATCGACATCCTCTATGCCAACGCGGGAGGCGGCGAATTCGTGCCCCTTGGCGAGATCACCGAAGCGCAATTCGACAAATATGTCGGCATCAACATGAAGGGCACGTTGTTCACAGTCCAAAGCGCATTGCCATTCATGCCCGCCGGTAGTGCGATCGTTATCACAGGATCGATCGCAGCCGTAAAGGGCATACCCGCGTTCAGTGTCTATGCCGCCACCAAAGCGGCCTTGCGGGCCTTCACGCGCTCCTGGGCAAACGATCTCAAAGGCCGTGACATCCGCGTCAACGTGGTCGCCCCCGGCGTCATCATTACGCCTGCCTACAAGACCGAACTCGGAATGAGTGATGAGCAGATTGACGCGTATTCCAAGGACGTCTCCGGGACGACTCCGCTTGGCAGGGTTGGCACTCCCGACGAGATCGCCAAGGCGGTCTCTTTCCTGGCATCCGACGACGCCAGTTTTGTAACGGGCGCCGAGCTGTTCGTCGATGGTGGACTCGCGCAGGTCTGATCTTTCGACGCCGCGCTCAACTGAATGTGGGTGCGGCATCAGGAGGAGAAATACGATGGGCTCGCAAGAAAAATTTCGTCTCGCTCAGCAGTTTCTTGAAAGACTGCGCTCGGGTGCGGCGCCTGATGAGATTGCGTCATTGTGTACACCCGATCTCGACTGGAATGTTCCGGGCGACCCAGGCGCTTTACCCTGGATCGGGCGCAAGACAGGGCGCGAGGCAGTCTCGCATTTTGTTCGAGATGCGCGAATGATGGTCGAAGGCATCGGCTTCGATATCAGGGAGGTTCTCGCAAGCGACGATCGCGCAGTCATTCTTGGTCACGTGCGATCGCGGATCAAAGCCACTGGAAAATTGATCGATAGCGAGTTTGCAATCGTGCTCACGTTCGCCGGCGCGAAGATCGCAAGCTTCCTGCTGCTGGAAGACAGCTTCGCCGTATCGTTGGCCGCCCGACATTAACTGGTCCAGCAACCTTCAACGCAAAGGATCGTATGCCAGCGGCACTATCGCTCAACCTGATCCCCGACTACTCAAAGGAGTCCACGATGCATTTCTCGGTGAATGAGCTTCTGAGCCGAAACCTGCTCGCCATTTTTGGCGAGCGAGATTCTGCTGCGCGAATGAAGGAACTGGAAACCATCTGGCTGCCGGAGGGCTGCTTCGTCGATCCCGATGGCCGACACGTTGGACTCGACGCCATCAATCGCAAGGTTGCCCAGCTACGGGCAAGATTTCCCGATTTCGACTTTATCGAGCGCGGGCCCATTGAAGCCATGCATGGAATCGGGCGCCTCGCATGGGGATTTGGGCCCGAAGGCAATCGAACAGCCGTAACGGGCGTCGACATTGCGGTTACACGAGACGGAAAGCTTCTCGAACTGTACGCGTTCATAGACCGATGAACTACAAGAATCGCGCGAACGCTACTCTGCTTCCACGATTCCTGTACGCGTGATCCTGTACGGTTCCATTGTCCGGCGATCCCTTCTTCAAATATCAGAGTTGCATCATCGAACAGGCAACTGCGTCGAATTCATGTGATCAGTATACCTATATAAATAAGGGGATAAAAAAGGAGACAGAGGGTGAGGAGAAACAACCGCATAAAGATGGGTCTGCGCGGTGCAGTCGCTCCAGCGTTGTTCGCCGGATCGATAGGCTGCGCGTACGCGCAGAGCAGCGTGACGCTGTACGGAATAATCGATGACGCATTGTCTTATTCAAGCAAGACCTTGAATCCATCGACAGGCCGAGACGGAGGTCATCAAATCGCAATGATTGATGGCCAGGCTTTTGGGTCGAGATTTGGTATGACGGGTGTCGAGGATTTAGGGGGAGGAATTAAGGCATCTTTCAAACTCGAGAGTGGCCTTAACACCGCAAATGGCGGTCTCGGCAACTCGAATGGAAACCTGTTCGGCCGGCAGGCATGGGTCCAGCTAGCGGGCAATTTCGGCTCTGTCACGGCAGGTGTGCAATTTTCTCCATTCGTCCTCGCGTTAATCGAGTCGGATGCGCGAGGTGCATCGGATTTTGGGTCGCTAGCGCCGATATACGTGGACAGTGTCATCACGACCGGGCTATTTAACCCCAATGCGATTACCTACTCGAGTCCGACTTTTGCCGGACTGCAAGGAAGTGTCATGGTTGCCCTCGGTGGAGAGCCGGGCAACTTCCGGGCTGCAAGGCAGTACTCGGGAAGCTTGACCTATAACCTGAACTGCTTCTTCGCTGACGCGGCCTTCTACAGCGGGAACGCAGGAGACGCAAACACTTCTGCTCCAGCAATCTCGACGATAGCTTTCACGGGACGCACCATTGGGGTGGGCTATACATTTGGCAATTTGACACTCAAAGCGGTGTTCGTGAATTTCAACGTTGCAGGATCCTTCGATAGTCGTGTGTTTGGGGGTGGAGTAAGTTATACCGCGACGCCTGCGCTAATTCTCGACGCCGGTGGGTGGCTGACTCGGGACCGCAACGACTCGAGCAATCATTCGATCCTCGCCGCTGCCGGTGCGCGGTATTTCCTCTCGACGCGGACGATGCTGTATACGCAATTCGGCTATGTGAACAATAGCGGAAAGATGAACAAGGGTCTTTCCAACGATGGACCCGTGTATTTGCCATCCGGAGGGACTTTCG
The DNA here is from genome assembly GCF_050435685.1 of Paraburkholderia sp. GAS448. Lineage (NCBI taxonomy): Bacteria > Pseudomonadati > Pseudomonadota > Betaproteobacteria > Burkholderiales > Burkholderiaceae > Paraburkholderia > Paraburkholderia sp. GAS448. Next base: position 9,765 of record NZ_JBNDKT010000060.1, on the reverse strand, counting down.
GAGCCAATGTCGGGATCACCTATTCCTTCTAGCTCCAAGTCAAGGTCAGGTACACAGAGGTTGACACTCAAGGAGACAACGATGTCTGACGCCGTATTACGAGAGGGCTCCGTTCATATCGAACGAGCTACCGGAGCAGGATCGGTATCTGGGGTCCCAGAATTGCCGGATGGCTTTGCCCAGACGTTCGAGAGCTGCTACATCGACGTTGGCGGCCTTCGTCTGCATGCCGTGATCGGTGGCGGGGGACCGCCGCTGCTCCTGGTGTGCGGTTGGCCCCAGACCTGGTATGCGTGGCGCTACGTTATGCCACGCCTCGCACAGCAGTTCACCGTTATCGCTGTCGAGCCACGTGGCGTTGGGCTGTCCGAAAAAGCCCCTACCGGGTATGACTCCGACACGCTTGCAACCGATCTGCTTGGGGTAATGACGGTCCTCGGTCATGAACGCTTCGCGCTAGTGGGGTTCAACATCGGCAACTGGACCGGTTATGCGATGGCGGCTGCGAGGCCGGATCGGATTGAGCGTTGGGTGATGGTGGAAAGCATTTTCCCGGGTGTGACGCCGTCGCCGCCAGTGTTCGACGTCCGGCAACTGAGTGATAACCTCTGGCACGTCGGATTCAACCGCGCCTACGGCATCAATGAACGTATGGTGCAAGGGCGCGAGGACATTTACTTCGGTCACCAGTTTGCGAGCAAGGCAGGCTCGCCGAACGCCATTCCGGATTATGCGGTCGAGGTCTACGTCGACGCTGTAACAAACAGCGAAGCATTGCGTGCGAGCTTCGAGTATTACCGTGCCATCGACGTCAATATGGAGCGGAACAAGGAGCGTGTGAAGGCGCGTCTGCCGATGCCGATTCTCGCGGTGGGTGCGTCGCGTGCTTTGGGTGAGTATGTCGAACACACGGCGAGACTCATTGCCGACAACGTGGCCGGCCTGGTGATCGCAGACTGCGGACATTTTATTCCCGAGGAAGCACCCGGTGCGTTTCTCGAAGCGATCGAGCCATTTTTGCTGCCTCTCGATTCACACTGGCGCTTGAAAGGCAACTAAAAGGTTGTCGCAAAAGACTGAATATATCGAGCGGATAACGTCTCGCTTAAATTAAGGAATACATATCTATATGGTTGGTGACGACCTAGCCATATCGATCATAAGTGAGACATTTTTTTGACGAACGGAACGGAGACATTTGATGAAACAGCTAACCGGAAAGGTCGCGCTAGTAACCGGAGGCACGCGCGGGATTGGCGCAGGCATCGCCCAGCGTCTTGCCAGAGAAGGCGCGCACGTCACGATCACCTATCCGGGCGCGTTCGACGGGCCCGATAACGTGCTGCGTGCGATTAAGGACGAGGGTGGCAAGGCGTGGGCAATTGAAGCGGACAGCGCAGTTCCTGAAGCAGTAACCGCCGCGGTCGATCAGGTGGCGCGGGAAAAGGGCGGCATGGATATTCTCGTGAACAACGCCGGAATCATTGTTGTTTCGCATATCGATGAGTTCTCGGCCGAAGATTTCGATCGCATGATGGCAATCAACGTCCGCGGTGTGTTCGTGGCCTCGCAAGCTGCGGCACGACATATGAAGGAAGGGGCGCGCATCATTACCATCGGAAGTTGTAACGGCGACCGAATGCCGTTTAAAGGGGGAAGCGTGTACGCATTAACGAAGGCCGCTGTAGCCGGGTTCACCCGGGGACTGGCGCGCGACCTTGGCGCGAGGGGGATAACAGTCAACAACGTTCAACCAGGTCCCACCGATACCGATCTGAATCCGTCCGACGGTCCCTATGCGCCGACCTTCAAGCAGATGCTTGCACTACCGAGGTTTGCTCACGTGGACGAAATTGCCGGAATGGTTGCCTGGCTCGCGAGCCCCGAGGCCGCGTTTGTTACAGGTGCCAGCCTGACGATTGACGGGGGGTTTAACGCCTAGGAACGCAGGTCGGCTTGTGGCGCACGTTCCTGTCGCGAAAGGATCGTCACTGTGGTGAACATTCGTGGCGACGAGAACACATTTTTTTGTGAGTTCTATGATTCAAGGAGATGGAGATGAAAGATGGTTTCGCCGCTGTGGTTCACCTGAAGATCAAGCCTGAGAAACTCGACAGGATCAAGGCCTTGCTCTCGGACGTTGGGGATGCGATGAGCGCGGAGAAAGAGTTTGTTCACGCTTGGGTGCATCATTCGAAGGACGATCCGACATCGCTGGTTATCTACGAAGCCTGGTCCTGCGACATCGACTATTTCATGGAGAACCTATTTAGCAAGCCCTATCGGAAGACGTACGAAGCCGAGATTGCCAGCGCTCTGCGGGAGGAGCGGAACATCGAGGTTCTCAACTACGTTCAGAGTTATCCGGGGCGGCGGGAGAGCTAGCAAAGTGGGAGCGCCGGCTGCACGCTCGAGTGCCATCGTCGCGCATCCCATCAGTATGCGCCGGCAAAGAGAACCTGTTTCCTGTGTGAAACAGTCCAGCGATTTAGAGATGATTGGAGACGCGCTTTGATCAAACTAACTGTATTGCTGCCGAGGAATGCTTCGATGACTCGGGAGGAGTTTGTGAACTACCATCGAGAGATTCATGCGGCGTTGCTTCGCGGAGACGAGTTCACGAGATCGCTGGTAAAGCGGTACGAGCAGGCGCACAACACCGGCACGACGATCCCCGGCATTGATCTTCCAGACCATCATTTTGATGGAATCGCGGAACTGTGGTTCGACAACGTCGACGACCTCGTTAAGTACTATACCGACGACCACTATTTCGAAGTAGTACAGCCAGATGAAATGCGCTTCATCGATCACTCGCGGGCACTCGCTATGATCTCGACCGTCAATGTCGTGTTTTGAGAAGCGGATCGAGAAACCTCAGATGCTGGCCCAACGTGTGCGCAGCGGGCAAGTGCGTTCCTTCACTGTTTGTGTACTAAGCGGATTTTCAACGGTAGGTGTCGACGGACCGTTCATGTGGGCCACAACTGTTCGGCCTTTACCGCTGAGCGATGCCAGCCGATAACAACTGACGTGCTCAACAATTAAACAGGAGACATCTAGCTATGCAAGCGATATTTGAAGAGAACCGTTCGACCGGCCCTTCTCTCGAAGGAAAGGTAGCCATTGTGACTGGAGCGAACGGTGGTATCGGCTCTGCGATCGCACAACAATTTTTGGCCGGCGGCGCATTGGTCGTACTCACCGATCTCGCACAATCAGGCGAGCAACTGGCGTCGCTGGGCAAGCAAGCAATTTTCCTCAAGCATGACGTCTCGCAGGCTCAGGCCTGGAGCGAGGTCGTAGAGCAGGCGCTAAGTAGATTCGGAAAGATCGACGTCCTTGTTAACGCCGCAGGAATTCACCGGCACGGTGTGATGACCGATACAACAGTCGCCTCGATGGAGGCACTGTTCCGCGTCAATCAACTGGGCACGTTCCTCGGCATGAGAGCGGTCGTCGACGCATTTACGAGCAACCGCCATGGTGCGATCGTGAATATCTCATCCTGCCTCGCGACGCGCGGCGTGCCCGGGCAGTTCGCTTACGCAGCGTCTAAGTGGGCTGTTCGAGGTATGACGAAAAACGCGGCGCTCGAGCTCGCATCGCTAAACATCCGAGTGAACGCGGTTATGCCAGGTCCAACTGATACGCCCATGTTCCGCGGGCTTCCTGAGGCAGACCAGTCGGCGATCGCGGCAATGATTCCGTTTGGGCGAGTAGCGCGCCCCGACGAGATTGCGGCTGCGGTTGCCTTCCTATCTTCGGATGCCGCAGGCTATATTAGTGGCGCCGAACTGGAAGTCGATGGCGCGGTCTTCGCATAGCTGTCAAGAAGTATCTATCGACGACGGCTCATGTTGCCGTTTAATGAGGACCGGTCCGCTGCGAGCGTCAGTTCGGGCCGGCGCGTGGCGTTGTTGGCCCAAACACCTCCACGGCCAACTCGCCATCCCGGCAAACAGACCGAGCCGCTTCGTGCAGCGACTAAGGAAATACTGATTTATCCGACTCGGCGGTCATCGCTGACATAGCCGAGGACGTTGTAGAAAGAAGTTCAAGGAGCTGACCCACGACAATGCAGCGGCAGATCGGTTTTGCGGAAGCGGAAAGTGCGGGCAAGAAGCGGATGACCAGGCGTCAACGCTTTCTCGCCGAGATGGAGAAGATCGTCCCTTGGTCGCGGCTGCTGTCGGTCATCGAGCCGTACTACCCGAAGGGTGAGCGAGGCCGGCCGCCGATTGGCCTGGAACGGATGCTGCGGATCTACTTCCTGCAGCAGTGGTACGGGTTGTCGGACGAAGGGCTGGAAGACGCGCTGTCCCCCAAGGGGACTTCCTGCGGGGCGTACGACAGCATTGCGATGCGCGCCTTCGCCGGCATCGATCTGGCCGTCGAGAACGCGCCGGATGCGACCACGCTGTTGAAGTTCCGTCGTCTGCTGGTCGAGCATGACCTGACGCGAAAGTTGTTCGACGAGATCGGCATCTCGCTGTGTGAGCGCGGACTGATGATGAAGGAAGGCACGCTGGTCGACGCGACGATCATCGAAGCGCCGCCGTCGACCAAGAACGCCGCAAAGAGCCGCGACCCGGAGATGCATCAGACGAAGAAGGGAAACGAATGGCGTGTGTCACGAACGCAGGCTGAGCCTGCGATGCTGTACTGAAGATGGGAGAAGGCCTCCCGGAGTCGGCTTGCAGGAGCGGGCTCCAAACCACCCGGTGCTGCTGCGTTCAAAAAGCGTGGTGGTGAGCGACCGGGGCAAGTCATCCGCAGAGGGTGACAGGTACGTGCCGAGAAGATGAGCGAAAACAAACCGTCCGACGACGCATCGTTATTCCCAAAGGCGCTGTCGAAACTGGGGTAGGCCATTCACCTTAGGACAGACCGGGACGACACCTGTTTACGGGCCCGGTGGCAGCCGGTGTATAGGCGGCATGATCTCGGCGCAGGCTTTGGTACGGAACGTGAGAACCTTGCTCCAGATGTGAAGGGAAATGACAAATGGCAGACACCATGAGGAAGAGTACCGATGCTGGAGTGAGGGGCGGAGCCGCCCGTAGTAGTGTTGAAGTTCCTGCAATGGGAATGGAGCGAAGGGGCGGCGTTATCCTGTCGATGAACGCGGTCAACCTGCGGGGATGAGCGGCGTGAAATCGGCGAAGCCGTACAACATTGCGAAGCGCACGGTATGGGAGGCATACCGGCAGGTTAAGGCCAACCGTGGGGCTGCCGGGATCGACGAGGAAACCATCGCCGAGTTCGAGCAGAACCTGTCGAAGAATCTATACAAGCTATGGAACCGGATGTCATCGGGGTCGTATTTCCCGCCACCGGTAAAGCAGGTGGAGATTCCCAAGGCGTCGGGAGGCACGAGAAAGCTGGGGGTGCCCACGGTCGCAGACCGTGTTGCGCAAACCGTGGTCAAACTGGTCATTGAGCCGGGTCTCGACGCGATCTTCCATCCGGACTCCTACGGGTACCGGCCGGGGCGGTCGGCGAAGCAGGCGGTGGCGATCACTCGTGAACGCTGCTGGCGATATGACTGGGTGGTGGAATTTGACATCAAGGCAGCATTTGATCAGATCGATCATGGTCTGCTGATGAAAGCGGTGCGCACTAACATCAGGGAAGACTGGATACTGCTATACATCGAACGGTGGCTAGTCGCGCCGTTCGAGACTGCGGATGGAACACGCGCGCCCCGCACGCGGGGTACACCCCAGGGCGGTGTTGTCAGTCCGATCCTGATGAACCTGTTCATGCATTACACATTCGACCGGTGGATACAGCGCACCAGCCCCAAACTGTCCGTTTGCCCGCTACGCGGATGACGCGGTGGTTCACTGCCGTAGCCGCAAGCAAGCGGAATACGTGATGCGGTCCATTGCAACACGGCTGGCAACTTGTGGGCTGACGCTGCATCCGGAGAAATCGAAGGTCGTGTACTGCAGGGACAGCAACCGCAGCGAACGCCATCCGCATGCGAGCTTTACGTTCCTCGGTTTCACATTCAGACCGAGGAAGGCCCGCAGCCCGCAAGCGGGGCTATTTACCAGCTTTCTGCCTGCGGCCAGCGAGGATGCTCTGAAGCGGATGCGGCAAGCGGTGCGGGGGTGGCGACTCAATCGCCAGACCCATGTAACGCTTGCCGATGTGGCGAGACTGTACAACCCAGTGATACAAGGGTGGTGGAATTACTATGGCGCGTTCTACAAGACTGCGATGCTTCGCATCTTCCGGCACATCGACTGTGCTCTTGCACGTTGGGCCCGACGGAAGTACAAGGGCCTGCAGAGGCGCAGGCGACGAAGTGCCGAGTGGCTGGACAGGATGCGCCGTACCAACCCGTTGCTGTTCGCTCACTGGCGTGTGGTTAAGCAGCCGGCTGGATAACGGGAGCCGTATGACGCGAGAGTGTCACGTACGGTTCTGCGAGAGGCTCGGGGGGCGGCTCCCCCGGTCTACTTACCACTTCGGCATGAAGGCGCACGTTGGTGTCGACGCCGATTCGGGGCTGGTGCATAGCGTGGTGGGCACGGCGGCCAACGTGTCGGATGTGTCGCAGGCCCATGCCCTGCTGCACGGGCATGAAGAGGAAGCGTTTGGCGATGCGGGCTACATCGGCGTGGACAAACGCGACGAGATGAAGGGCAAGCCGGTGAAGTGGCGTGTGGCGGCCAAGCGCGGAAAGATCAAGGCGATGCAGGAAGGCCCGCTGAAGGACCTGGTGATCGCGGTTGAGCGAACCAAGGCGCAGATCCGCGCGCGGGTCGAGCATCCGTTTCATGTCGTGAAGAACCTGTTCCGTCATCGCAAGGTTCGCTACAAGGGGCTGGCCAAGAACACGGCGCAGCTGTTCAGCCTGTTCGCGCTGGCGAACCTGGTGATCGCGAAAAATCAGCTGCTGTCGACCCATGGGAGCAGTCCGTCATGGGGTGACCTTGATTTCTGTGCAATTTCCCGGTTTGAGCGATGTAGGCTAGACGCGCCCTTGCGAACTGGCGACAGCGTGCGCCTCAGGGCGGAAATCGGACATTTCTAAATAGCCTAAATCGGACATTACTAAAAAGCTCCCACACCCGAAATGTTGATAAATTATGTTATGTCAAATACGAAGCTGCTTACTGATTATTTGCTACCGGTTCATTGCTATCCCTCAGACCTTCCGTCTGATGTGAACTGGTACTGATTCTTCCAGACGGAAGTTTTATGGTTACCGGGACAGACTGTAGAGGAACTCGACTGGCTTCCTGAAAATCAATCAAATAACTTCCACTTTGGCAGGATTCCGAGGTTAAAATCGACCTCATTCATCGGGTCTGTTACCCAAATAGCTTCCGAGATCGACAGGATTCAACCATAAATCTTCCATCGTAGTAGACGGTCGTCAACAGCGTTGCGGTGGCCACCGTGAGCGTCCCACCCAAGAACGTCCAAGCCGAGCGTTTCAAGTTCGGTGCGGATTCAACCGGTGAAACTTGTCGGTAGCGAATGGCGGCTTACGAAAAAATCGAACACTTCCTGCCGACCCACAAGATCGCGATACCGGACAGTGGTGTTTCGTTCAAGCCCGCCGCGGCTGTGACATTGGTGGTCGGTGGACGTCGACGATAATGCGGTGATCGATAACGTGACATGAAGCGGGTGCATTTCGGCCGGGTTTCGTTCACTGTCGAACGGATGTTCTCGCTCGAACATTGGACGATCGCGGTACTCGCGGGCTCCTTATACGTTATCCGACCGTGAGCGCGACGCAGCGACAGGCATCCTTTCGTCTCTCTGGTCCAGCACCTTTTCCGGCTCGTCCGCCTCTTCCGAGGTTTCGCTGTCCAAAACCCTACGCATTCTGGTTTGGTCGAGTTCATTGGTCCATCGCGCAACCACTAGCGTCGCCACCGCATTACCTATGAAATTGGTCAGCGCACGCGCCTCGGACATGAAGCGGTCAATGCCCAGAATTAGCGCAAGCCCCGCAACCGGAACATGTCCGACGGCGGAGAGTGTTGCCGCCAGCACGATGAATCCGCTGCCAGTGACCCCAGCGGCACCTTTGGAAGTCAATAGCAATACGGCCAGCAACGTAAGCTGATGGGTCAGGTCCAGTGGTGTGTTGGTCGCCTGGGCAATAAAAATAGCAGCCAGGGTAAGGTAGATCGACGTGCCATCCAGGTTGAAGGAATAGCCGGTAGGAATGACCAGCCCGACCACCGACTTTTTCGCGCCGAGATTTTCCAGTTTTACCATCACGCGCGGCAGCGCCGCTTCGGACGACGACGTGCCAAGCACGATAAACAGCTCTTCCTTGAGATACTTGATCAGCTTCCACACACTGAACCCATGGAACCGGGCAATCAGTCCGAGGACGACGAAGATGAAGATCAGGCAGGTCATGTAGAACGTGGCCATCAGCTTACCAAGCGAGAGCATGCTGCCGATACCATATTTACCAATGGTGAAGGCCATTGCACCAAACGCCCCGAGCGGCGCCACCTTCATGATGATGCCGACAATGCCAAAAAACACATGTGAGATTTTCTCTACAAAGTCGAATATCAACGTGCCCCTACCGCCGAATGCGTGCAAGGCGAAGCCGAACAGCAGGGCGAACAGCAGAACCTGCAATATCTCCCCCTTGGCGAACGCGTCGACCACGGTAGAGGGAATGATGTTCATCAGGAACTCGGTGGTGCTCTGCATCTTTCCCGCGCCGGTGACGACGGACACTGCCTTCGCGTCCAGCGTCGCGGGATCCACGTTCATGCCGGCGCCGGGCCGCACCAGATTGACTATCAACAACCCGACGACCAAAGCAATGCCGCTGACGATTTCAAAATAGAGCAATGCCAGTCCGCCGGTCTTGCCCACCTTCTTCATATCTTCCATGCCGGCAATGCCAATGACGACGGTACAGAAGATAATGGGCGCAATGATCATCTTGATCAGTTTAATGAAGGCATCGCCAAGCGGCTTCATTGCCTCGCCCCACTGCGGCGCGAAAAAGCCGAGCAGGACACCGATGACGATCGCGACAATCACCTGAAAATAAAGTGACTTGTAAAGCGGTTTGCGGGCAGCCATTTGAACCTCCAGCAGTTGTCTCGGTCTTCAATCGGGCCGTCGTTCGATACGAGCGCGCCCCGCATGATGACCGGCATGGTCGTCCGACCCAATTCCGGCTCCTGCGACACCTTGCTTCCAGGTGTGGCAGCGTCCGTGTGACCCCTGTCTTCTCTGCTGCAGCGCAGCGAAGGTCGCGGTTGCCTGACCTCAGTGACGCCAGCGTTAGCTGTCGTACGGATCACCCATTCGAAGGCTATGCTGCGCATCAGCCCCCGACAACCGGGCAAACCCGAGCCTGCATTGCAGCAGACCGCGTAGAAGCGAACGCCGACGAAGCGCCGACTCACGAAGCCGCACTTGACGAAGCCGCACGTCAAGCCCCACGCCTTGACAGGCGCATAGCCGAAAGCTCGCGTCCTGTGCCGTTATCAGGGTGCTTCTCAATGTCGCTTTTTGAACCTCATCGGCAGCTTTCAGGCTGCTGGAGTCATCCATCCTTTCGAGTCGGCCGGTGGATCATCTTAAGGTTTATTCAACGCCTGCCCGCACGCGCCGTCGCGCACCCCGAGCCCACGGACATGGGCAGGCGTCGAACAAACCTTAAGAGAACCGGTCATTGCCTGATCGGATGCGCGAGCATGCGCTTTCGATGTAGAGGGATGCGAACTTTCGACCATTGCGGCCGGTCGAGCCGCCAGC
>NZ_JBNDKT010000059.1:0-28234 GCF_050435685.1 Paraburkholderia sp. GAS448 | reverse complement strand
GCGCCCTGCCAGTTCAGGCGTCGTCCTTCAACAATGTGTGAGACAAAAGGCGTTAGAAACAAACCCCTTAAACCCGGACATTTCAACTTGGCCGGGAAGCGGACATTTCAGAAAAGCCTCGACACAGATGTTACGGCAAAGCTGTAATGTCGTACCTGGGCAAAGCTGAAACGTCGCATGTCATGCTGGCTGACCTTTGACGGGAGGCTTGCATGACGACGACATCCGGGACGATCACCATGACGATGCGCGAGGTTGACCGGCTCAGGACGATCCAGTCGGTGGTCGATGGCATGCTGATGACGTGGCAGGCCGCGGAGCGGCTCCATCTGAGCCGGCGTCAGGTTGAGCGGCTGACCGTGCGCTATCGCAGCCAGGGCGCTTCGGGGCTGCTGTCACGCCATCGTGGGCACCCGAGCAACTACCAGCTTGCAGACGGCGTGGCCGAGCGCGCGTTGAACCTGATCCGGGATCGCTACCCGGATTTTGGTCCGACGCTGGCCTGCGAGAAACTGCGTGAATGTCACGGGCTGGCGTTGTCCAAGGAAACCGTGCGGCACCTGATGACGGATGCCGGCCTGTGGATTCCGCGCCGGCAGCGGCCGCCGAAGCTCTACCAGCCGCGGGCACGGCGGTCGTGTCTGGGCGAGCTGGTGCAGATTGACGGCAGCGATCACCGCTGGTTCGAGGAACGGGCGCCGGCCTGCACGCTGCTGGTGTATGTCGACGATGCGACCAGCCGGCTGATGGCGCTGCACTTCACGGCGACCGAATCGACCTTCAGCTACTTTGAAGTGACCCGGGCGTATCTGGAACAGCATGGCAAGCCGGTGGCGTTCTATAGCGACAAGGCGAGCGTGTTCCGCTCGACGCAGACGGCAACGACCGGCGGCAAAGGCGTGACGCACTTCGGCCGGGCGATGTTCGAGCTGAACATTGATGGGCTGTGTGCGAATTCGAGTCAGGCCAAGGGGCGCGTCGAGCGCGCGAACCTGACGCTGCAGGACCGGCTCGTCAAGGAACTGCGGCTGCGTGGCATCGATACGCAGGAAGCGGCCAACGCCTATGCGCCCCGCTTCATCGCCGACTACAACACGAGGTGCCCTCAAGATTCGGACTTTTTCGTACGCTAGGCCGTGCCGAATGTCGCTGATCGGCCGAGGGTGTGTCAAAACAGAAAAGTTGAAGGTCTTGAGGGTCACTTTACCCTTCCCGACGGACACGGCACCAAGCCGTTGTAGGCCCTTCTCGAAAGCCGACTTTTTGAACTTCTGAACGAGAGGGGTGAGCCTGAGTTTTGACACACCCTCGACCCGTTTGCGACATTTGTATGCGGGCCATGACAGACTGCTCCCCCCACTTAGCGGCCGCTCCCTGTGCTCTATCCCTACTCGGCGCGCTAATGCCTCCGATACCCGGGATGCGCCACCCATGGACGGCGTCCGCAGCCGATCTCGGCAACCTGCTCGGGAGAGCGCGGCCTAGCTGTAACTGCCGCTGAGGGTCGTGTTTCGATTGTCTAACCAACGAAGCAAGGCTTCCGATATCAACATGCGGAATCCCATTTGGCATGGCCTCGTTGCCCACGCTCGCTACAATGCTGACATTCATAGCAAGAACCCGAGCCACGCGCAGGAGGGACTCAATGCGAATTTTGACGAATTTTGTCGCGCAGGCACTCTTCGATCGCGGTGGCCTGAAAGCCGTTTTTGAACATGTCCGAAATCTAGTGAGCCGAGAAGAAAATATACGCCCACGGGCAACCCATCACAGCGGCTCCCAATCGGATGGGCTCGAGCGTATCGCGTAAGACGCACTCCCGACGTCGCACTCGGCGCGAGCCATTTCTCGATCAACGAACGCAACGATATCCCGGCCGCGCCCATCTGCATCTCCCATTCAACTCAGAAAATCTTTTGGACCGCAGGCGGCACCCAGCGCCCGTCAAGCACCTCGGGCTTCGGGTCGTACACGCGCAATATCAGCTTGAAGCGGCCAGAAGGAGCAGGCAGCCAGTTCCGAGCCTTATCCCCGCCAGGTTGCGCGTGCTGGATCCATAGGTCGAGCGAGCCGTCCGGGTTGAAATGCAGATCGTGCCGATCTCCGATCACATAACGTCCGATCGGGTTTTCGACAAAGAAGCCCTTTTCGTCGTAAAGCGTGAGCGACCAGAAAGCACCGGCTGGCGGAATCTGGCCGCGCTCGAAATGCAGCACGTAACCATTCGAGCCAACGAGCTGATCGCCGTTCGAATCGACAACGGTAAGTGGATACACCGCATCCTCTGCCGCGTTGGCTCCGAACCCGACCAGACTCACGAGGGCGCGCAGCGCGTAATGCGTCCGGTAGCGGCCAAGGTTCAGGGGAACGAGCCAGCCTTTGTGGTCATTGAGCTCGGCCTTGTCGATTGCGCCGTTGGCCAACTTGAACATCGTACGTTCCAGCGCGTTGGTATTCGCGGCTCCTTGTGTACCCGGCGATCTGGCTTCGAACAGCCCGCGCACGAACCAGACCGCGTCTTCCAGACCATGACGCGTGGCCGCGTCGAGCTGGTCCGGTGCCAACGGCTTGCCCGGCTCGATCCAGAGATGCCGGAGCGTTTTCATCATCGGCGCGTCCTCCGCGCTCGGCGGATTGTCAGCCATCGATATCGCCATCCGCGAAAAGTACGCCTGCGCATCAAGCCGGGCGATTTGCGTGACGATGGGCGTCGCCGTGTCGACGGCGGCGCCAGAGTATGCCGGCGTCGCGACGTCTAACGACGGATTCAGGAATCTCGACAACGGCGTCAACTGGTATTTGGCTTGAAGCGCATGAACCGCCGGAAAATCGGCTTCGTTCCGCGTATAGGTTCTGCCGATGACCCAGTTCATATTGGTGGGCGATTTGATCCAGACCATCCCTTGCGGCACCTCGCCGGTCCAGTTCGGTCCGGTGATGAGGTACTTTCGCGGCGCGCCACCGTATTGGCGCGTGCCCAATGAAGCGTAGGCGTTGGTCCAGGCATCCAGTACCTCCATGAGCACCCATCGTCCGTGCATCTCGGGCATGCTGAGCACCATGGGCTCCGCCTTGAGGTCCAGCCACGCGATGCTGTACAGCGTGTCGGCGTTGGGTGCGACCACGTCCTTGAACGCCGGATCGGGGAAAGCCGTAGCATGAATGAACTGGTTGATCGGGCCGAATCCGAATCTGCGATGGCCTCCCGGCGCGAGAGCCGGCTGCGGGCCGGTCATCGCCTGCTTTGTCAGCTCCATCGTGATCAATGGATACCCATAAAGGTAGGCTTGAACACCCTTCCCGAACGCGAGCAGATAGGGTAATTTGACCAACACCGCGACCGCCACCACGACTGCCACAAGGACAGGAATCGTGATTCGGCGACGGGTGCGGACGGTCGTCTCTTGAATTTCCATTTGCTCAGGCCCCAGTACGAAAACGCGCAATAGCGCATGCACATGTTGTCATCATCCCGTGCCTCACCTCGTCGAACGATATCCGCAGCCGACATTGGCATGTCACTTCGAGACACCTCAGGGATATTCCCAAGCGGGATTCGCCATGTTCATATCAGACCGGGGATCAAAGCAAAGGACAGACGACCCGGCGAGCGGCGGGCCAGCCCGGCTCCGCCCTCGAACACGAGTCGCATCAATCTGCTGCACGCCCGGTATGGCCTAAAGACTGGCGCCGATGCATTGCGGATCGATCAGGATCTTCGCGTGCTTCTCCGGGTCGCCCAGCGCGCGAAAGGCTTCGCTCACGCCGTCCAGCCCAACCGTGCCGGTGATCATCGGCGTACAGTTCGCCTTACCCTCGGCGATCATATGGAGGGCGTCGCGGTACTCAAGCGGCGAATACCCGAGGACAAAGCGAAGATCGACTTCCTTGTTTATCGCCATGGCAGGTTCGAACCTGTCTTCCTGCATACACACACCTACGACTACGATTCGGGATTGCAGTGGCGCACCGTCGACGATATTCTGGAGCACCCCGGGCACACCAACGCACTCAAAGATGACGGGGCGCCTTGGATTGAGTCCTATGGCCTCCGCCAGCCGCCAGACGTGCCACCACGGAAGCGGCAGCTTGCCCAGCTTCTCGCGGGTGCTGACACCCAGTTCCAATAGCCCGGGAAGGTTGCCGATGAAGCCATATTCCTGCCAACTGGCGTAAGGAGACTCGTGTGCCGGATTGATCACGATGTCGGCACCGCATTGCTGTGCAAGCGCTCGGCGTCCGCCCGAGAAGTCGCTCGCGATGATGGTACGCACACCGCGCGCCTTGAGCATGCAAATGACCCCGAGGCCGACGGGGCCGCAGCCGATGACGATGGCAACGTCGCCCTTTGCCGCCTCGCTTCGCCGCACGGCGTGCCATGCCACGGCCATCGGCTCGGTCAGCGCCGCCAGTTCGTCACTCAGACCGTTGGGAATCGGCACCATCATGGCCTCATCCACCACGACCTGTTCCGCGTAGGCACCCGGTGACCGGCCGGACAGACCGATCGCGTCGATATCGTCGCCATGGCGGATCATCGGCAGCGCGCATACGCGCGCCCCGGTACGAAGCTTGCGCCCACTACCAGGGCCAAACTCGGCCACCTCGCCGCAGAATTCATGCCCGAATACCAGAGGCTGGTCGGCACTCGGGAAGTTCATGTATCCCACGCGACCCATCAACTGCCGCATGTGATCGCAGTGGTGACGCACGTGCAGGTCGGAACCACAGATACCGCAGCGTCGAACGTTGAGCAGCACCTTGCCTCTGCCCGGCTTGGGATCGGGCAGGTCTTCGACCGTCAGTTCGGCGTTCCGGCACACAATTGCCTTCATGCTTGAATCCTCCTTTTGCTCGGTGCGCAGGTCAGCCTGGCGTTCGGGTCGCTCTTGCCGATGAACAGCCTCAGCGCGAGACGCTGCACCATATTGCCGTACGGCGGATAGAACAAGCCGATGGGGAAGAACCTCTGCCGTTTGAACACAGAGCGTGCGTGCGATAGCTCTCGGAACCCCTCTTCGCCATGGTAGTTGCCCATGCCGGAGTTGCCGACGCCGCCGAATGGCGCGGCATGATTGAGCACGTGCCAGCCCCAATCGTTAATCGTTACGCCGCCCGAGTGCGTCCGGCGCAGCAGACGCTGCCGTGCGTCGGCTTTATGACTAAAGCAGTACAGCGCCAGCGGCCGCGGTTGGCTTTGGATGTAGCTCACGACCTCCTCTTCGGAATCGTAGGGAATGATCGGCAGGATCGGGCCGAAAATCTCCTCCTGCATCACGACCATCTCAGAGGTACAGTCTGTGACGATATGCAATGGGATGCGGCTTCCAGATCCCTCGCCGCCGCATGACACGATGGTCGCCCCTTTTCTCCTGGCATCATCGAGCAAACTTCTGATGCGACCAGCGTGGTGCTCGTTCACCACCGAGGTGTACTCCGCGTTGTCTTGTGGCCTGTCGCCCCAGAGACGGATTGCGGACTTCTTCACCGCTTCAACAAAGGCCCCCACCGACTCGCGCGGCACCATCGCGTAGTCCGGCGAGACACAGATCTGCCCGCAGTTGACACCCTTGCCGTGCGCGATGCGCTTCGCGGCGTCGGCGATTGAATAGTCACGCAGCACCACGGCCGGAGATTTGCCGCCCAGTTCCAGCGTCACCGGCGTCAAGTTTCGCGCAGCCTCACGCATGATCACTTTGCCGATGTCCGGTGAGCCCGTGAAGACAATATGGTCAAACGGCAACGAAGTGAAGATGTTCCGGTCCTTCAGTTCCCCGCCAATGACGGCGACCAGGTGTTCCGGAAAGATTTCCGTCAGCAAGTGCCTGAGCGCCGCTGTGGTTGCCGGCATATTTCTGGGCATCAGGATCATCGCACTATTGCCGGCCGCCAGTGCCGTCACCAGCGGCCCCAGCGACAGATAGACCGGAAAGTTCCAGGTCCCGATGATGCCGACTACGCCCTTGGGCTGGTACGTCACGCGCAGGCTGTTGGTCGCGAACAGCAACTCGGTCGCACGCCGGCTGCTGCGCATCCAGCGCTTGAGATGCAGCAGGCAGTGATTGATCTCCAGCGTCGTGGGCAGGATGTCGAGCATTAGTGTCTCGGAGTGAGCCCGTCCGCTGAAGTCACTGTCGACGGCTTCCGCGAGCGCATCCTGATAGCGGCGCAGCTGAATCTTCAGCTTGCGCAAATTTCGCTGCCGCTCGTCGGCACCCGGATAAGGGGCGCTTGTGAACGCTTCTTTCTGGACGCCAAACACGGCGAGTAGCTCGGCAATTTCGTCTTGATAGTCTCGTTGCATGTCTGCCCTTCTTCAGGTTGGATCTGCACTACGTCTCAGGGATTGCGCCTGGCCAGCACGCGGCCGGTCTGGTGAGCCAGCGCCATCACCACAATCCACGTGACAAGGAATGAGGCCAGCATGAACGGACCGCTCACCTCGGTGCCGTCGAGCAAGCGCGCGTAGATCGGCATCGGCGACTTGTAGGCGTCGTACGAGGGCGCGATGCCTAGCGCGGCAATGGCGGATGCGATGACGAAGCGTGAGCGTTCACCCAGCCACAGTTGCGCCAAGTAGCTGAAGCCGCGGGCGCCAGCGATGAACGGTAACCCGTAGACCGCTAGCAGCGGCGCCATCAGAATGGTAATGGCCGCGTACATCGATAAGGATTGAAGGTCCATGATTGACTTCCCCGTCAGTGCTTGCTGTTGCTTGCGTTTATGGAAGCGAGGATGGATTGGGCCGCCCCAGCGGATTGAATCGGCGTCGCCGTCTTCGTGCCGGGCTCGCCGTCCGGGTACAGACAGATGAACGACGCCAGGCCCCCCTCGATGCCGTAGGCCGGCAGGTTCGATGAACTCGAGCAGACCGCGTTGTCCCTGGTGAAAACCATGTCACGCAGCCAGGTGACGCGCGTGGGCAGCGGATAGGTCACGAAAGTCTTCGTGCCGGGTATGAACCGGAAGATGCGGTCCGACATGTTCGACGTGATCCAGACATCACCCGTCTTCGGGTTGACGTTCAACGCATACGGCACCTCATACTCGTTGTGTGCCAGCAGAGGCAGTTTGAAGGTCTCGAAGAGATGGGTCCTCGTGTCGAACTTCATCAGACCGCTATCGTCGAACGCCGGTATCCACAGATTGCCTTGCGGGTCGAAACGCAGGCGGCGCGGGCCCCTCAGCGGAGTGTCGAACTCGGTCACCTCGCGAGTTACCGGATCGATGCGGCCGATCTTGTCGGCGTAGAGCTTCGCGTACCAGATCGAGCCGTCGACCGGATTGACGTCGATGCCGTAGGGGAACGGAAACGCGTCATGGCCCTGGAAGGCCCACTTCGTGTGGGTCACGGCAAGCGGCATGTTCTGCTGCGGGAACCAGGATGCAATCTTGAGTACGGTCGGGAACAGGTAGTGCGAGACCGCGCGCCAGAAGCCGCCGTCTGGCAGATGGATGATCTCGAACTGCTCGGTCTTCGGATCAAAGCGGGCTACCTCGTTGGAAGCGACGATCGTGAACCAGATGATGCCCTGCCTGTCGATGCGGATCGTGTGCGGGTAGAGGTGGCTGTGGCCAAGCTCGTAGAGCTTGAACTTCTTCGTTGCCGGATCGAAGGAAGCGAGCGAGGACGACAGCGCGTTGGTAATCCAGAGTCGGCCGTCAGCCGACTGCGCGATGCTGTGCGGACCATGCTTGCCGCTGAAAACGCCAATGGGCAATTGCATACCGGAAAAGACGCCGCCCACCGGCAGATCGATGTCGGGCTCCTTCCACTCGGCAATCTTGCCGGTCTTGCGGTCGAGCTCCCAGATCACATCGTGGCCTTCGTCAGCACCGTAGAGATGCTCGTCGAAGCCGACGTCTGCATCGTGGACGAAGGTCAGGCCGTCGCCGACGACCCATTCCTTGATCCTGGCGTGCACGAGGTCGGTGTTGTACAGATACTTTTCTACGGCGGCCACCTCCTTGCCGTCAAAGCCCTGGTACAAGGCTCTGGTGATGTCCTGGGCCTGCCTGTTGGTCAGCACCGCAAAGTAGCCTTCCATGCGATGCACGGTGGCGGCCCAGCCGGCCTCGTCGCGCGGCGTACGTGTCAGCGCATTGCCCACCTGGTGACAGTAGTTGCATTGACTGACGAAGGCGGCGCGCGAGTCCTGACTGGCCCACGGCAGTGTGCTCAGGTGCGCCGAGGCCGGTAGACTCTCCGACAGTTCGGCTGCAACGGAATGACGCTCCTGCACGAAGTCGAGGCTTTTCTGTGCATCCAAAGCCAGATCGATGTTCTGAGTGACATCCTTGAAGTACGGTGTGCGCGCGCGGATCTGCAATTTGCCGACAAAGTCGACCGTAATGCTGTAGTGTCCATTCGGGTCGGTGTAGACCGTATCGCGGCGCTTTCCGGCTGTGTCGAAGACCGTGACCATGGTGCCGGCAAGGGGCTTGCCCCCACTGGAGACCGAGCCGGCAAGTGTCCCGGCTTTGGCGCTCAGGCTGAAAGCCTGGCCACTCAACAGAAGCAGGCACATCACCAGCTTCAAGGGCTTGTTTCTCATCAGAGATTCCCGTGGATCAATGTAATCGAATCGTACGGTGGCGATATGCTCAGATCAGCCCGTCGCGAGGTCCCGCAGTTGGGGAACACGCGCAAGTGAGCAGTACTGCCATCGAACCTGAATGACGCATGATCGAGATCATCGCGCGGCGGCAGCAAATGGAAGGGGTGCCAGCGCTGACGTCGAACGTCTCGCTCTGTCGACGATGGGCTCATCATCCAGAGTTCCCGCTTGCCAGGCGATATCCATGGTCGACATACCAGCGTCAATTTGCGACACGCCAGGGTTATCCCCGGAGCTGAACTTCATGTGCCGTACCAGCATCTCCGCGAATAAGATCAGGCAATGCTGCGCGAATGACAGGTGACCGCATTAACGTTGCACGACCGAGTGCAATTCGGGATCAACGAGCGCCGCCGACGGAGCTGCTGTCGCTCGCCAGGCACCGCATCGTGCGGGATGGTGATGATTCGCCGAACACCCACACGGGCAATGATCTGGTTGCTCCGACTCAGCCCGCAGGCATTCGATGCCGCCAGAGGAATTCTCCTCAAGGTTGCCTCTATGCGATCGGCGCAGGACGGCAGCAATGTGATATCGCTGCGACGCCCGGGGACGGAGCACATCAGAGACACCGAACGAATTCTCGAAGAATGGATGACAGGAAATGATCGGCAATTGTCTGCAAAGGATAATGCCTGCAGGAAGCTCATCTGCGAGACTGCGGAATTGCAACATCCCACACTGGCTCATAAGAGCCATCACGAAAAGGACACGTTTATGTTGTTCGAATCAATCAACACAGGTTGCCTTGACGGCGAGGATACCCCGTGGATGCCCTTCGCGCCGTATAGCGACGATGTGCTGGTCAAGTACTTCAAGATCGACCCGGTGCGCGGCGAAACGATTACGCTGCTCAAGGCACCGGCCGGTAGGGAATTGCCGCGCCATCATCACACCGGCACGGTAATTGTCTACACGGTTCAGGGAAGCTGGAAGTACAAGGAACATGACTGGGTAGCTCGCCCCGGAAGCGTCGTGTATGAAACGGCCTCAACCCGTCATACGCCACAAACAGCGTATTCGGAGGGTGAAGACGTCATCACCTTCAATATCGTTTCCGGTGAGCTGATCTACCTGGATGACAAGGACAACGCCATCGCTGTCGAGAACTGGCGGACGTCCATGGACCGCTACCTGAACTACTGCAAGGCCAAGGGCATCGAGCCAAAGGACCTGTCGTCGTTCGGAGGCTGATTCGCGCGCGGCAGCGAGCCACCTGTTCCCCGGATAGCAAGCCCCCGGTACAGGTGGCATCTCTCGCTCTTTGCGCCAGAACTGGATATCGTCAACTACGATGTCCGGTCGGACTTCCCAATTGTCGCGCACCACCATAACAACCGACTGGTTGATGAAAGGGGCGGCACGCAACACCAAACGCGCCCGTCGCGGTAGCGAACGCCCCCTCTCCCGACGCGCTTACTCTGGTGCCAACTGCATCAACGTATTCTTGCAGTGTCCCGCCTATGTGGCATCCCGATACGTGGCACTGAAACAGTGCCTACAAGATTACTTCGTTCTTCCGCTGCTCCCATCGAGAGGAATGACCAGCGGTCCCTTGAAGGCCGGCATGATGGCCGACGCCGGTAAACCATGACTCACGAGCTTCGCCATGGCATTCATGGACTGCGTCACGTGCCGGAAGTATTTCTTGTAGCCGGTGCATAGGTAGTTCAGGCCCGGCTCCCCGTCCGGGGTCGCCATGAAACGATTCTTTGGGCATTCGCCATGACAGGCGAAACGATAATCGCACTTTCGGCAATAGCCCGGCAGCGACTCCTCCTTTGCGAGACCGAATGCCTGCTGGGCGGGCGACGTCATCATCGCCACGGGATCGTCGTGCTGTATGTTTCCGAGCTTGTACTGCGGATACACGAAGTGATCGCACGAGTACACGTCGCCGTTGTGCTCCACGATGGCAGCCTTGCCGCAGCGTGGGGAAAACAGGCACACGCCAGCCGGAACCTGGCACCAGGAGGCTAGCGCCCACTCGAAGTTCATTACATGTACTCGCCCGACGTCGTTACGAACCCATTCGTCGAAGATGGCGATCAGAAAATCGCCGTAGGCTTCGGGCTCGACGCTTTGAGCGGTCACGGCACTGGCCGGGTCCGTCTCGCTTTGCCCGTGACGAGACAGCTTCGGGGGAATCGCATGGGACAAGCCGAAGCGAATTTCCTGTGGGCGCGGCGCTCGCTCCACGACGGGATTGAACTGTATGTGCCGCACGCCGCTTTCTTTCAGAAAGCGGTAAATCTCGAGCGGGTATTTAGCCACGTCGCGTGCCACCGTCACCAGCACGTTGAACTCGACTCCGTGGCGCTTCATGCACGCGAGGCCACGCATGACGTCGTCGAAGCTGGAGCGGCCCTGCTTGTCGGGCCGGTACAGATCGTGCACCTCGCGCGGCCCATCCAGGCTCAACCCCACCAGGAAACGCTCACGCGCAAGGAATTCGCACCAGGCGTCATCCAGCAACGTGCCGTTGGTCTGGAGGGTGTTGCGGATCACTTTGCCAGCGGCAAATTCGCGCTGGTAGGCGACTGCACGCTCGAAGAAGTCGAGTCCCATCAGCGTTGGTTCACCACCTTGCCAGGTGAACTCCACCTCGGGCGTCGATTGCGCCGCGATGTAACGCTGCACGTAGCTGCGGAGCACTGAATCGGACATCCGGAAGCGCTCGCGCGCCGGGAACAGATTTTCCTTCTCCAGGTAGAAGCAATAGCTGCAATCGAGATTGCAGAGCGGGCCAATGGGCTTGGCCATCAGATGCAGCCCTTGGGGAGATTCGGTAAACTCTTGCATTTCGCTTCCTGCACGCTGTGGTGCCCGCATGGCTGGGCTTTGCAGCCGCAGCCATGCGGGCACTAGGCAAACTGGCCAACGCACAGTCCGTGCGCCGGCCAGCCGATCCGATTCGGGTTACGACTTCGGCCCTGTGTATCGGATATGAACGTCATTAATCTTGCCGTTAAAGGCAAACGGCGCCTGGTCGAAGAAGTCCAGCGACACCGGCGAACCATGATCCGCGCCGACTTCGAAACCTCCGTTCGCGGTAAACGCGAACGGCACCGTGTAGGGAACGCTCCCCTTTGCGACAGGCTTGCCATTGACGCTCAACGCGACGTCGGCTGCCGCAGTCAACCTGCCGCTCGCCATCGTGAAATCAATCTCAATGACGTTGTGTCCCGCCTGCAGCTTCTCCGGCGCCTGGATGCGCGTGCGCACCAGCGACAATCCGTTGTATTCGTACACGAGGTGACCGTCCTTCACATAGAGCGCGACACCACCCGCTATATCGCCGAGCGAGAACAGCACGCCATTGGCTTGAGGTGGAACGTCCACGTCCACAGTCACGCGGTGATTGCGCGAACGGATATTGGGTGCGGCGAACTCCGGGAGGCTGCCGATGTCGGGAGTGAAATGCCAGTCCGTCCTGTCTTCGCCCGGGCGATCGTTGGGATGCAGGAAGGCATAAAACGGCGCTCCGATCGGGTAGACGTGATTGTCCCTGGCATCCTGGTCAAACAGCTTCTTCAGTTCAGCCAGCTTTTCTGGATGCGCGTCGGCCACGTCCGTCGACTGCGAATAATCCTTCTGCAGATCGAACAGCGCCCATTTGTCTTTGTCGGGATTCCACTTCAGCCAACCGAGCTTGTCCCCAATTGCAGGCTTGCCGAGTAGAAATGCCAGCTTTCCCTGCGGGGTCAGCAAATCGGCAAAGTTCGCTTTCCAGGGTGTACGCGGCCCAAAGACCGAAGCGATCCAACCGTCCGCGTATTCGGCGCGACTGCCGAGTACCTCGAAGTATTGGCGCTTCTTGTGGGTCGGCGCATTGGCATTGACAAAACTGTCGGCGAAACTCATTCCGTCGAGCGGGTCCTGCTTGCGGCCATTCACGACTTCGGGCGGGGTGATCCCGTCCACGTCATAGATGGTGGGCGCGACGTCGTTGACGTGCAGGAACTGGCTGCGCACCACGGTATCGTGCCGGAACCCCTTGGGCCAGGACACAGCCAGGGGCACCCGCGTTCCGCCGAAATATCCCGCCACCAGCTTGGTGCCGACAAAGGGGGTTTCGCTGGCCCATGCCCAGGCAGCGTTGTAGTGCTCGTGGAGCTTCGGACCGCCAAGCGCATCCAGGCCACCGTACGTTTTCAGCGCGTCCATGTGCTGACGGGCCGTAGTCGGAATGCCGTTTTCTGCAAGTAACTCGTTGATCGAGCCTTGCATGCCCTCCGCCGAGGCGCCGTTGTCCGAGAACACGTAGAAGATCAGCGTGTTGTCCCGCAGGCCCAACCGTTCAATTTCGTCGACGACCTTGCCCGCCTGGGTATCCGTGTGTTCCAGGAACCCGGCATAAACCTCCATCAGTCGTGCCTGAAACTTCTTCTCTTCCGGGCTCAGGCTGTCCCACGCCGTCAGATCGGCCGGCCGCGGTGTCTGCTTCGTATCGGCTGGAATCCAGCCAAGCTGTTTCTGCCGTTCGAAGGCACGCGCTCGATACGCGTCCCATCCACTGTCGAACTTGCCCTTGTACCTGTCAGCCCATTCCTTCCAGACCTGGTGCGGAGCATGTACGCCGCCCGGCGCCCAGTACATGAAAAACGGCTTGTTCGGCTCGAGTGCCTGATGTTGATCGAGCCAGCTGACGGCCTGCCTGGCCAGGTCTTCCGACAAGTGGTATTTGGGATCGTTCGGCACCGGCAAGGGCGTGGTATCGCTGTACAGGTGCGGGTGATACTGGTCGCTTTCGCCTCCGAGGAATCCATAGAAGTGCTCGAAACCGTAGCTGGTGGGCCAGTGGTTGAACGGCCCCATCATCGAGGTTTCTCCAGGCGGGGTGTTATGCCATTTCCCGAACGCCGCCGTGTTATAGCCATAGTCCTTCAGCACCTCTGCCACCGTGGCGGAACTCCTGGGCATGACCCCGGTATAGCCGTCGAAGTCGGACATCAATTCGCTGATGCTCCCGTTGCCAACGCGATGATGATTGCGGCCGGTCAGCAACGCGGCTCGCGTCGCCGAGCTGATGGCGGTGGCGTGAAAGCGGTTGTACATGATGCCGGTTTGCGCGATCCGGCCGAATGTCGGGGTGTGAATTTCGCCACCGACCACATCGGATTGGGCAAAGCCGGCATCGTCGAGCAGGATGACGAGCACATTCGGCGCGCCGGCACGCAGATGCGACGGCTCTTGCCGCCAATGGTTCGTCGAGTTGTCCAGCGATGTGCCCACCACGCTCGCGCTGGGCGGGCGGGGAAACGGCAGCTCGCCGCCCGTGGCGCCGGCCTGCGCAGTAAGACTGCCACCGAGAGCCAGCACGCCCATCGACAGCATGCTGAAGCGAGGGAGATAGTTGCGCGGAGAGCGCTCGTTCATTGCTCGATTGTCCATTTGTTCAGCGTTAGTCATCCGTCTTGATCTCCAGAAACATCTTCGCTTCAGCACGCCGGTCCAGCAGCGCCCTCGGCATGCGCGGCTCATCTTCGTGGGTTCATCGATTAGGCCCAGATCTTTTTCGACTCGGCGATCAGGGCCTTCATCAGCAGCGACCGGGACATGCGGCGCAGGTTATAGATCAATCGAGCTGCCGGCCCGACCAGCACGACGCCCTTGCCGCTCTGGACCGCGTCGACGATTGACTCGCCGACCAGACTCGGATGTGCGCCCTTGGTCCGATAGAACTGCGCCAATCGTTCGATCTGGCTCTGCGTAATGCTCCGCCCGACATTCGCCGCGTTTGGCCTGGCTATTGGCGTGTTAATGATGCCCGGGCAAATTACGGACACCCCGACCTCAGAGCCGGAAAGTTCCATCTCGAGGGTTTCGCTAAGACCGACGACGGCGTGCTTTGACGCCACGTAGGCGCTCATCTGACACATCGGAGCCAATCCCGCGGCCGACGCTACGTTGACAACGTGTCGCGGCCCGCCGGCTTTCAGCATATGCGGAAGGAAAACGTTGTTGCCATGGACCACACCCATCACATTGACGTCGAGGATACGGCGCCAGGTCTCCGGCGGTGTCTCGAGAAATGAGCCAAGAAAGGCAATGCCGGCGTTGTTGACCAGCACATCGAGAGCCCCGACAGCGTCGTGCACAGCGTCAGCCAGACCGGACATCGCCTGAGCATCGGACACATCGGCCGTCCACGTAAGGCATTGCACGCCTTGTTCGCGAACGGTCTGCGCGGCTGTGTCGAGTGCCACCGCATTGATGTCGACCAGGATCAGGTTCGCTCCACGGCGCGCAAATGCCAGTGCCGTTTCGTAGCCGATTCCGGACGAAGCCCCCGTCACGAGAACCTGTTTGCCCTTGAATAATGAAACTGCCATGCCATCTCCTGGGTAACTGTGTCGACTCGTCCGCCAGCGAACAGGTCGACCGACTGCTTAGAGAATTGCCTGGGTCGGCAACATGCTCGATGCGCTCCGCCCGTCTCGTTCGGCGCCGTGCCCGCACCAGGCGAAAAGGCCCGAGGTGCAAGACGCATCGTCGAATACTGCGTGTTCATTCATTGCGAAATCAGTCGGACGTGCAACCCCACACGCCCGACTTCGAAGCGACATTGCGTGCGTCAGAACGTGTGACGCATGCCGATGTTCACGGCGGTAGTCGACGTTCCGGCAGGCACGAACTGGCCGTAGCTGACCATCGTGGTCATCGTCCCCTCGTTGTGTACGTAGCCGACCTGTCCATAGAGCGTTGTCGATTTGGACAGGCTGTAATAGGCGCCGCCCGCGACCTCGGTGGACTTGTTAGCCGATTTGTTCTTGTCCTTCAGGTAGTACACGCCGCTCGTGACCTGGAATGCTGGGGAAAACCGATAGCCAAGGCCAGCCGAATACAGGTCGAGGTCGACCAGGTTCGAGTGCGCCGGGTTCTTGCCATTGCTATACGAAGCCGATACGGAGAAATCGTGGATCGTGTATAGGGCGCCAACGTAGATGAAGCGATTGTTGTTGAGTCCGGTTGGCAGCGCCGTCGACGTGGGGCTGGGGTTGGTATCGTGACCGTTGTAGTAAAGCGCCGTCAGGTGAAGCCCGTAGTTCGCGTACTTCAGCACCGCCGACTCTCGCGTGCCGCCCTGGAAGCTGCCAGGCACGCCTCCTGGTGCGTATTCCAGAGCAGCGCTTGCACCGTGAAAATTGGGCGTTTCATAGACGATCGCGTTGCTGTCGTACAAGGCGCCGATTGGCCCATTGGTGCTGGCGAAGTTGAAGCCGGCAGCCTGGTTCATGCCGACCCACGCGGTGAAGATACTCCCGAAGTAGTCGCCTCCACGAACGTCTGTTTCCGCCATCGCCAGCGCCATCGGCGCGAATTGCCGCCCCAGGTTGACCGATCCGAACGGACCAGAGAGGCCCACGGTCGAGACCATGTTGAAAATCGCGGTCGCACCCGCCGTGTCGCCGAGACTCAGTTTGCCGCTGCCGTTCATGAACGCGCTTTGCAGTCGGAAGTTGGCATGGTATCCGCCACCCAGATCCTCGGTCCCCTTCAAGCCCCAGAAGCTCGCATAGATCCCACCGTTGTTGAAGGCAAAAACCTTTCCAAGGTTCGGCGCTGTGGGAAGGAACGATGCGGCCGACTTGTTTTGATAAATAAGGCCCGAATCGACCGCGCCGAACAGCGTCACCGACGACTGCGCGTGCGCAACCCCTGCGAAAGCCAGAAGCGCTGCCATTCCTGTCAACTTCAACTTCATCTCGTCTCCCCTTCTGCTCTTTGCTTGATTTGAAATGCAACACTGACTGCGCGAAGCGGCACGAAAGGCCACCGTCGTGTACCGCTACGCCGTCAGGAAATGGTCCTGGAACTGTTCGCGCAATTTGTTCTTGAGCACCTTCCCGGTAGCCCCCAGCGGGATCGCATCGATGAATACGACAGCATCCGGCCTGGACCATTTAGCGACCCTTCCGTCGAAGAACGCCAGCAACTCGTCGGCGCCAACCGCACTGCCGGGCTTTCTCACGACGAGGAGCAGCGGGCGCTCATCCCATTTGCTGTGCCGCGCGCCAATGCAGACGGCGCTGGCCACGTCCGGGTGCAGGCTTGCGACGTTCTCGATGTCGATCGAGCTGATCCATTCGCCGCCTGATTTGATGACGTCCTTTGCGCGGTCGGTGATCTGCATGAAGCCGTCGGCGTCGATCTTCGCGATGTCGCCGGTCGGGAACCAGCCATCACGATGGGCAGGCGCCCCGGCGCTGCCGAGATAGGAATCGACGACCCACGGTCCGCGCACCATCAGTTCGCCTGTGGAGGCGTTGTCCCAAGGCATCTCCCGACCGTCGTCCCCGACGATCTTCATGTCGATGCCGAACACAGCGCGGCCCTGCCTGGCCTGTATGGCGAGGCGCTCATCGGGCGGCATCGACATTTGATGCGGCTTGGGCGAACAGACTGTGCCCAGCGGACTCAACTCGGTCATGCCCCATGCGTGGAGCACGTCGACACAGTGAACTTCCTGGAACTCCGCGATCATGGCCGGCGGGCACGCAGCGCCGCCGATCACCGTGCGCCTCATCGATGAGAAGCTGTGTTGATGTTCATTGACGTACGCAAGCAGGCCCTGCCAGACCGTGGGCACCCCGGCTGATGTCGTGACGCCTTCGGATTCGATCAATTCGTACAGCGAGTCCCCTTTCAGCCAGGGGCCGGGAAACACCAGCTTCGCGCCGACCATGCACGCGACATAGGGCAAGCCCCAGGCGTTCACATGGAACATCGGCACGACCGGCAGGATCGTGTCCCATGCCGAGCAGTTCAGCGCGTCAGGCAGCGCGGCCGCGAAGGTGTGCAACACCGTAGAACGGTGGCTGTACAGCACACCCTTCGGATTGCCGGTCGTGCCGGAGGTATAACAAAGCGACGAGGCATCGTTCTCGTCGAGATCTGGCCATTCGAAGTCGTCGTCGCAGGCGTCGATCAGATCCTCGTAGCACAGCACCGGATCCGGCAATTCGCAAGGCGGCGTATGTGTGCGGTCCGTCATCGCCACGAACACCATCGGTTTCGTCAAACGAGGGGCAATCGCCTGCACGACCGGCAGCAGATCGACGTCGAAGAAGAGGATGCGATCTTCTGCGTGTTCGATCATGTACACGATCTGATCGAGATGCAGCCGCGGGTTAAGCGTATGCAACACAGCACCCGAGCCGGATACCGCGTAGTACAGCTCCATGTGCCGATATCCGTTCCACGCCAGCGTGGCGACCCGGTCACCGGAGAGTACGCCAAGCCCCGCCAGTGCATTCGCCATGCGCCGCGCGCGTTGCGCAAGATCGCGATAGCGATAGCGATGAATGTCTCCCTCTACACGCTTCGAGACAATTTCCTGCTCGCCGTGATGCCGTTCGGCGTGCGTAAGCAACGTCGAGACAAGCAACGGCTGCTGCATCATTAAACCCTTCATCTGATATTCCCGAACAGTGACTATGACCGTCATCATCCGATGGCTCGCTGCGCCGAACGATATCCGGAGTCGACATCGTCATGTCACTTCGAGACACGTCAGGGATATTCCTGAGATGAGCCTGCGACCTCGCCCCCGTTCTGCCGACAGCCAGAGTTGGCCAGCACCGAGACGTGGTTCGGGGCGGCTCGCCGGCCAGGGCGAGCAAATCGCGGCGGGGATTTACATGCGGCGCTGACATGCGTGAGCGCGAGCGGAGCGACGTCTCCAAGAGAAGCGCGTTACGTAGACGACTGGAGATGCGAGCAATTGGCGAGACCGATGCTCGCCAGCCCGGTTGCGCGCGTGTGCGGCGCGGTTCAGGAAATCAAATCAAGACTGCAGATTGCGCGAGTCTCGCCTGGAACCCAGACTGCGCAGCCTCCAGTTCGCGCACCAGCCGGACGATCAACTGCGCCGTCGGCAAAACGTCCCGGATTGCACCGGCCCCCTGGCCTGCCGACCAGATATCCTTCCACGCTCGTGCTTCGTGATTGAGCTCTTCTCCAAGATTCACCGTGCCCTTCTCCGGCAGGTTTTTCGGATCAAGGCCACAAGCGGCGAGCGATGCATTGAGGAAATTCGCCGGAATGCCCGAAACGGCCGGCGTATAGGATGATGTCATCCGATTGGCTATCGATGATCATCTGCTGGTACCCGGCGGTGGCGCGACTCTCGCTGGTGTTGATGAATCGCGTACCCATGTAGGCGAAGTCCGCGCCCATCAGCATCGCCGCCGCCACATCGCGACCGGTCGACAGGCATCCCGACAAGACGATCGTGCCATGGAAGAATTGACGCACTTCGTGCACGAAGGCGAAGGGACTCCGGGTTCCGGCGTGGCCGCCCGCTGGCGCAGACAAGAATAAGGCCATCCACGCCTTTGTCGGCTGCCTTGCGCGCATGCGCCAGCGTGGTGACGTCGTGAAACACCAGTCCTCCATAGCCGTTCACTGCGTCGACGACTTCTTGCACAGCCCCCAAGGAGGTGATGACAAGCGGCACCTGGTGTCGCGCGGTAACCTCGAGATCAGCCTTCAACCGCGGGTTGGTCTTGTGGACGATCAGATTGACGCCGAACGCGGCGGACTCGGGATCCAGTCCGGCCTTGATCGTGTCGAGCCATTGGGCGTATCCATCGGTGGTGCGCTGGTTTAGCGCCGGGAAGGTGCCGATCGCTCCGGCCCTGCATGTCGCGATGACAAGCTCTGGACCGGAGACGAGAAACATCGGCGCGGCGATGACTGGCAATTTCAGGTTCGATCCCAGTGCGGCAGGAATTGTCATTGCGGGTCTCCGTGCATTGATTCGGTAGGCAGAAGTTCACGACGCGTGACTGCCGGAAGGACGATCCAGTCGGCTCACATCGAAGTCGTCGAGCGATACCCCCACGACCATATATTCATCTCGACCCCGAAAGACTCGTTCGCATCGTTGACTTATCCCGCTATGATCTTCGGTTGTGGCTCGCGGATCGATATCCGCAGCTGACATACCCATATCACTTCTGGACACCCAGGGATTTCCCCGATTTTGCCTACCGTGTCGCTACAGGTTCTTGCTCAGGGACATCCCCAATCTTTCACAAGCGGTATTCATCGAATACCATTTACAAAATGGGGATGAAGCAACACATGACTTCGGTATCGCAAAGGCGCGTTCCAGCGCGTTATTTCGTATTACTTTTTAATGCGCTGCGTGCGCAGGGCGTGGACACGGCGCGCCTGCTGTCCGCCGCCGGGATCGAAGAAACAGCTTTCAATCGGCGCGACAACACGCTGTCAATGACCGAGGTGAATGCCTTTGTCCGGCTAGCCCATGAACTCACGGGTCGGGAAGATCTCGGCTTCGAACTCGGTCGGCTCATCAAGATGAACTCGCACGACCTGCTTGGCTACGGACTGCTCAGTTGCCATACGGGGCACGAAGCAATGTGCATGGCGAGCCGGCATTACCACTTGATGACGGAGACCTTTGCTCTGCACTACCAGCGTCGGCCCGGATCGCCAGGCGAAGCGACCTACACGCCGACGATCGCGATGCCCGAAGCGACCCTGCGCTTCTATCTGGAAGTGCTCGCCATCTCGCACCAGAATCAGGCGCGACTGATGCTTGGAGCCGACGTTCCGGCCTTTGATATCTACCTGTCGATGCCGGAACCCGCACACGTCCAACGCTATCGGGCATTGGCGCCCATACGCTTTCATTTTTGCGAGAATGCGTTGCCCGGCGTCCGCGTCGTGATGGGTGCCGAGCTGCTGGATAGACCTCTGCCGATGGGCAACGCGCAGGTCGTCCAGCAAGTCGATGAGCAGTGCAGCCTGCTGGGCACGCGGCCCGCAACCGGCCATTTTGGCTGGGGGGAATACGTGGAGATGGTGCTGCGCGCAGCCGAGGGCGAGCAGGTGACGCTGGAAGATCTCGCACGTCGCCTCAATGTCTCCGCGCGAACGATAGACCGCCATCTGAAATCAGAGGACCTGGCATTTCGCGACCTGTCGGACAAGGTGCGGTTTGAAAGAGCCTGTGAACTGCTCCACACCCCGGGTGTGACGATCAAGCAAGTGGCGTTGAAGCTCGGCTTCAGCGACACGGGGAATTTCAGTCGCGCGTTTCGACGCGTGGTCGGCGTCACGCCGACCGAATACGTGAACGACAACGGTCAGCCATTCGCTGCATAGTCGTACATCCAACGTCCTCAGATTTCCTTCGCCTCCGTTTTGACCACGTGTCACGTTCGACCATGAGCCTGACTCAGGGCGCTAATACTGCGCAGCAATCAGCACGGTCTGGCCTGGAGAAAGGCTTGAGTCAAGTAGCAAGTACCTTCCTTGCACCGCATTCGAAGTACGGTGGCCAGGCATCAAGCGTCCGTTTTCGGCTCGCGAGCAGACAGGGAAATGCTGAGCGGCCGCTGGCCGGTCCCAGTCTTCTTTCGACAACCTCAAGGTTGTCCCCGAGCCGATGGTCAAAAATGCCTGTCAGCCTGAGGTATACCCTATCCTGATGTCAGCGAAGCCCTGTCAGAAACGTCAAGATAGGGCCGCATTATCGATTGTTTGACGCTCGATTCGGAAAGTCATAGATTTCAATCTGACATCTTTACCGGAAGTCCGTGATGAAAGGCCAGCGTGTCGGATATGTGCGGGTCAGCACCTTCGAGCAGAACGCCGTGCGCCAGCTCGACGGAATCGAGCTTGACCGGACCTTCACTGAGAAGGCATCGGGAAAGGACACGAAGCGGCCGCAGCTCGACGCATTGCTGACCTTCGTGCGCAACGGCGACACGGTGGTCGTGCATAGCATGGACCGGCTCGCTCGCAATCTAGACGACCTTCGCCATATCGTCCAAGTGCTGACCAAACGCGGGGTGCGCATTGAGTTCGCGAAAGAATGTTTGACGTTCACGGGCGAGGACTCGCCGATGGCGAATCTGATGCTGTCGGTGATGGGGGCCTTCGCTGAATTCGAGCGCGCGCTGATTCGTGAGCGCCAACGCGAGGGCATCGCCCTGGCAAAGCAACGCGGCGCCTATCGAGGTCGTAAGCCGGCGTTGTCCAACGCCCAGGTCGCCGACCTCCGCCGTCGGGTAGACGACGGTGAACGCAAAGCTCAGATCGCTCGCGAGTTCGGAATCAGCCGCGAAACCCTGTACCAGTATTTGCGCTCGACGAGGTGAATCTTGCCCCGCCGAGAACTGCTCACCCCTGAGCAGCGATTCCAGCTACTCGCGTTCCCCGTGGATGAAAGTGAATTGATCCGCATGGCCACGTTGTCAACGGAGGACTTCGCGTTTGTTCGACAGCATCGAGGTGGCCACAACCGCCTCGGCATCGCGGTGTTGATGGTCTACCTGCGCTATCCAGGCCGGGTGCTGGGACCTGCCGAGAAGCCGCATGCGCCGATCATTGGAATCGTCGCGGCGCAACTGGGCGTTACGCCGGCGGTGTGGGACGTGTATGCTGCGCGTGACGAAACGCGCCGGGAACATCTGCAAGAGCTCCTAGCCCGGCTGGGTCTGGTGCAATTCAGTCGGCAACACTATCGCGAGCTGGTCGATCTGTTATTACCGCTCGCGATGCAGACCACGCAGGGCATCGTGCTTGCACAGGCCGCCGTTGACGAACTCCGTCGTCGGCATGTGCTGTTGCCGCCGGTACCTGCGCTCGAGAAGCTATGCGCGGCCGTTGCCACACGTGCACAGCGCGAAGTGCACCGCCTGCTGACGACGCCGTTATCAGGTGAGCAGCGCTCGGCTCTCGACCAACTCCTGTTGCCGCTCAGCGATCGCCCCGTCAGTAAGCTGGCCTGGTTACGGCAATCGCCGGGCGAGCCCAGTGCGAAAGCCGTTCTCGCACATATCGAGCGCTTGCAGGCAATTCGATCGCTCGGTCTGCCGGAAGGAATTGGCCACACGATCCATCAGAACCGTCTGCTTCGTCTGGCGCGTGAAGGCGGCCAGACTGCTGTCTACCAGCTCGAGGAATACGAGACCGATCGACGTCACGCCACGCTGGTGGCGATTCTGCTCGACACCGCCGCGACGTTGACCGATGAGATCCTGAATCTCCACGATCGGCTCATCGGATCCTTCTTCACCAAGGCCAAACACAAATACGAAAAGCGCTTTGCAGCCGATGGCAAGGCTGTCAACGACAAGGTACGCCTCTATGCAAAGGTCGGTGCAGCACTTATCGCGGCGAAGGAGGCCGGCGAGGATCCGTTCCGGGCGATAGAGGCCATCGTGCCGTGGGATGCGTTTACAGCGAGCGTGCGGGAAGCGGAACAACTTTCTCGCGACGCGGAGTTTGACTCCATGGCGTTGCTCGTCGACCACTTCACGCAGTTGCGGCGCTATTCTCCGACGTTCCTCGAAACCTTCGATTTCCGCGCGGCGTCGGCGCGTCAGGACCTGATGAACGCGATTGAAGCTTTGCGCGAGATGAACCGAAGCGACGCCCGAAAAGTGCCGGTCGATGCGCCAACGGCCTTCGTCAAACCGCGTTGGGGGCGGTTCGTGTTTAAGGAAGGCGGCATCGATCGCAGGTTCTTCGAGCTTGCCGCGATGAGCGAATTGAAGAACGCGCTTCGTTCGGGCGACGTATCGGTTATCGGTAGCAGGCAGTTCAAGGATTTCGACGAATATCTGATACCCCGTGCAACGTTTGACGATCAACATCGCGAGAACCGACTCGGGCTGGTCGTGGAGGCTTCGGCGGCCGCCTATCTCGACGAGCGATTCGCCCGCTTGCGCGAGGCGCTTGACGAAACGGCCCGGCTCGCAGCGGCCGGCGAGCTACCCGACGTTGAACTGAACGAAAAAGGACTCAAGATCACGCCGCTTGACGACGCAACCCCGGCGGCGGCCGACATACTCACGCAGCAAGTCTACGACCTTATGCCGCGTGTAAAGATCACAGATCTGCTGCTCGAGGTCGATCAGTGGACCGACTTCGCCCGGCACTTCACTCATCTGAAAAGCGACTCGGAGCCGCCGGACCGGACACTGTTACTGACCGTGCTCCTTGCTGACGCATTTAACCTCGGGTTGGAGAAAATGGCCGATGCCTGTCCAGGCACGAGCGTGGCGAAACTTTCATGGCTGGTGGCCTGGTATATCCGCGACGAGACCTATCAGAAGGGGTTGGCCGAGCTGGTCAACTATCAGCATGGCTTGCCTTTCGCGGCGTATTGGGGCGAAGGCACGACCTCGTCATCGGATGGTCAGCGGTTCCGCGCCGGTGGGCACGGTCAAGCCTCAGGATATCGCAACGCAAAGTATGGCAACGAACCCGGAGTGCTGTTTTATACGCACATCTCCGACCAGTACGCGCCGTTCCACACCAAGGTCATCAATTCGCCGGTGCGTGATGCCACCCACGTGCTCGATGGCTTGCTGTATCACGAGTCGGAGCTGCGTATCGAAGAGCACTATACGGACACCGCTGGTTTTACCGATCACGTGTTTGCGCTATGCCACTTCCTGGGATTCGAGTTCGCGCCGCGTATTGCCGATCTGGCCGACAAGAATTTATATGTGCCGGGCAAGACAGGCGACTGGCCTGCGCTGTCATCGCTAGTCGGTGGTTCGATCAATCGGAAACTGATCGAACGGGAATTCGATGACGTGGTCCGCTTGGCCGCATCGATCCAACAAGGCACCGTGACGGCTTCGCTTATCTTGCGCAAACTCAGCGCGTATCCGCGCCAAAACGGCCTCGCTATCGGCTTGCGTGAACTCGGCCGCATCGAGCGCACGCTGTTCACGCTGAAATGGCTCCAAGACCCGGCATTGCGCCGCCGTGTGTCTGCCGGACTGAACAAGGGTGAAGCCCGCAACTCACTGGCACGGGCGGTGTTCTTCTATCGGTTGGGCGAGATACGGGATCGTTCTTACGAAAACCAGCGATACCGGGCCAGTGGCCTGAACCTTGTGGTAGCTGCAATCACGCTGTGGAACACCGTGTATCTGGAGCGGGCGATTGCCGCCTCACGGCAGCAGCGGGAGATCGACGAAAGCCTTATCCCGCACATCGCGCCACTGGGCTGGAATCACATCAACTTGACGGGCGACTACGTGTGGCACGCCAACAAACGCGTCGCCAAAGGCCGATTCAGGCCGTTGCGCGCCGCGAAAACGACCAACACGAAGGCTTAACGTACGAAAAAATCCCTTTCTTGAGGGCACCCCAACACGCGCTTTGGCAAGGCGCCACGGAGCGCCTTCAATGCGCACCGGCCGCTGCGTGAGGATGAGGATCTCGACACCATCCTGACGTGGCGTGAACCGCGGCGCGTCACGCGTTCGCTGACGCTGCAGTATGACCGGGTAATCTACCTGCTCGATGACACAGAGGCGAACCGTCGGCTGGTGGGACGCTACATCGACGTGTATGAGTATCCGGATGGGCGCATCGAGATCCGCGCCGACGGTGTCGCCCTTCCCTGCAGGCCTTACGACCGGCTCTCCGAGATTGATCAGGGCGCCGTGGTTGATCACAAGCGGCTGGGTCATGTGCTGCAGGTCGCGCAGTTGATTCAGGCCGATCGCGATAACCGCCGCGCGTCAGGTTCGCCATCACGAACCAATCAGGGGCAGGCGCCCAAGTTAAAGGAGCGCAAGGCGGGCACAAGGAAGCAGCGGGAGATCACTGTTGATGATCTGAACACCGCGATTGGCAGAACGACGGTCAGCCTCCAGGACTCTGTACTCAAAACCTCGTCAAAGAGATAACAAAGGCACAAAACCCGACATTTCTACTTTGCTGCCGCTACGACACTTCAGAATGGCCTCGACAAGAACGATCGTTCGTTTTTTCTGGCCATTCAAAGCCGTTACCGACGCCAGGACAGCGATCACTAAAGAGACCGGGTGCAAGCCAGATACCTTTCCTCTAAATACGCGCGCCGCTTAGCCCCTGGTGATTTGCTGGATTCCTGCGAGCAACCAGCCATGCTGCGTAAGCCTCGACCTCGACATGTTCCAGATCTCGACGAATGGCTCGGCACCGGCTCCGGCCGTTTCGCGGATCAGGCCATGGAAGCGCACGCTGGCAAAGTATTGATCGCCGACCTGCTCAACGTTGAGCAGGTCGGCATCCAGCTGAACCACATCAGTCTGACTGCGCTCAGTCCCTCGCGCATCGAGGTCCAGCTTGACCTCGGCGAACATTTCCGGTGTCGTGAATTCGCGTATGTCGGCCATGTTGCCCTCATCCCAGGCCGCCTGCAGGCGCACGAAACAGACCTTGGCGGAACGCAGGAACACTTCGGAATCAAAGTCGGGAGGCACCGCCAGACCCTCCGGCGTTGACGACGCATCGCCCCGCGAACCGGGTACAGGATCCGACGACGCCATGGGGTAGCGCGGATCCTGCGCCGGACTGGTGGCGAATCCTTCGCCGATCATGGACGACTGGAGAACCGTGCCGGGTGCCGACATGTCCCGATTTCGCCGGCGCGCGAGAAATCTGCGAATCAGCCAGATGACGACCATCGCGATCAGCGCAATGATGATGACGTTCGCCAAAGAACCGGCGAGCCCTTCCCCAAGACCGAGATGCGACAGCAACGCCGCAATGCCCAGGCCTGCCGCCAACCCCGCGATCGGTCCGAGCCAGCGCGAACGCGACGGTGCTGGTGTCGGTGTTGGAGCCGGCTGCGCGCGCTGCGCCTGGGATGGCTGAGTGGCTTGCTGCGGCGTCTGTTGTGCGGGAGGTGTGGACTGGCGTTGCGCGGACTGGGACTGTCGGCCGATGCTTCGGCCGCCACCCATGCGGCGCTGAGCTTCGGCATCGAGGGAGGTGAGTGTAAGGGTCGCGACCAGGCCAATCATCGCAACGAGCGCGATTCTTCCCCCCATTGACCTGAATGACTTTTTGGCGAATAACGAGCGCGAGTCAGACATCTGGCCTTCCCCCAGCGATCAATCGATAAGCGTCCTGACATCAGGATAGGTCATTCCGTTTAGCGTTCCATGAGCGTTTCTTCAGAAGTCGGAATTTCGCACAGGGTATCGGTCCGGAAAACCGTTGATCAACAATTGAACGGTCGGTCGGTTTTCTCCCGTTCAGGCCGTTGTCGACCCACAAGGGGCGGTCAACTTTCTCGATAGCGGTCGTTCAAAACGTAAACCGCTCTAGCGGCGGCCGGGGCCTTACGGTCACTCTCGATTAACATCGACGCGGGATCAACGATTAGGCCGGTCCCGCTCCGCTCATCCTGCCGTAACCGTCAACCCGCGCGAGCGCTACGTATCATCGCCGCCACGATATATCCCGCAATTCGCGGATTTTCCTTAATTCGCCGGGTGCTGTAACCATACCAGTCATGACCGTATGGCACATAGACGCGCACGTTAAAACCTTGCGCAAGCAGATCGTCGCGCAGCGGTTCACACCCCCCCAGTAGCATCTGGAACTCGAATCGTGACTTGTCAATCCGCTCCCGTTGCAGCCACTTGATCAGCGCATCGATCAATTGAGCATCGTGCGTTGCAATACCGACGAATGATCCCGCCTGTATTGCGCTCGAAACGTGTCGAACGAAGTGCGCGTTGATTGCCGTACGGTCTCTCGATGCGCCGTCAACGAGATGCTCGTTTGCCTCTGCGTATATTCCCTTGCAAACGCGCATTCGGCTCTTGCGTGCCTGCAGCGGGACAATGTCCTCGTTCGTCCGCGTCAAATACGCCTGTAGTGCGATTCCGACCGGATACCCCTCGGCTTCGAGCCTGACGAACGCGTCGAGCGTTTTCTGGGTGCAACTGGCGTCCTCCATGTCGATGCACGCGCTGATTCCGTGCGACGCCGCCGCTCGCAAAATCTTCGAGACACGCTCCATGCATGCGTCTTCGTCGAGATGCAGCCCTAGCGCGGTCAACTTTATCGACAGCTCGGTTCGCATGTTTTCCGCACCGAGCGCTTGGTCGAGATCGAGATAATCGCGAGTCATTGACTCTGCCTGATCCAAAGAGGACGCAGTCTCGCCTAGGACATCGATGGTTGCTCGGAAGCCTGCTGTATCGAGCGCGTGGATGCGCGCGCGGGCATCGCAGAGCGTTTCGCCGGCGATATAGCGTCGGGAAATCTTACGGATAACCGAACGAGGAACGAGCGGGATGGCGCGAGCCGCCATCGTATTAAAAATACGCATGTTGTGGTCTCATGAAAATGCAGTCGCACGAATCTAGACGCAATAAGTCTATTCGAGCGACATCGCCGGACTGTTGTTCACAGGTCCGGGACGAACGCCAGCATGGATGCAATTACTGCATCGACACAGGCTTTCAGTGCGTTTTCGAGGGAGGCCAGGCAGCTGCGTACATAAGTTTATGCGGTCGATTTGAGGTTGACCCGCTTCGACGGACAGATTTGCAGTTGCGATCGATGTGCGGTTTAGCCTCCATTGAGCGATGAGTCGCGGGTTGTCCACGGGCGGGCGGCGGGTCGCCTATCACGACGATGACGCCGCCCGACGGTGGACAACCCGCATGTTGGAGCGATTTGCTTTTTTATGTGCGACTCTTCGAATTCGAGCGGTGAACGGTAGCCGATGCTGCTATGTAAGCGTCGCACGTTGTACCAGCCCTCGAGGAACCAGAACAGACGGCGTCGGGCCTGTTCGTGGGTGTCGAAGTGTTCGCGCGCGAGCAACTCCG
>NZ_JBNDKT010000058.1:0-28659 GCF_050435685.1 Paraburkholderia sp. GAS448 | reverse complement strand
GATGCTTACGCCTGCTGCCAGTGTCGGCTGGGTCAGCATGGGGCCACCGAGATCCGTCGTCCAGTGGGTCCGCAAACTCGCCACATTCGATGTCGTCAGCACGGTCTCGACGGGATTGTTCCCGGTCCGCTGGGCGTTCATGCCAAACGTGGGCCAGTCGGTCGCGGTGAAGGACGCGGCAGTGGTTGCGCCGGGTGTCACCGCTCGCGTCGCGGCAGTCACATTCGCAGGAGCCAGCAGCGGCGGATCCTCCACCGGTCCCGTCACGTCCGGGACGCTGTCCGGATTTATGCCGCTGCCCAGATTCTGCTGGCTCACAGGCGATCCATCGAGTGCGCTCGCGGGCGGGACCTGCGGCCCCGACGCCGGGGCCGGGTGCTGATGAGGCAACAGGGTTACTGGCGCGCTCGCCGGCGACGTTTGAGCGTGGGCGCCTGGGGCAGCTGAAACGGCGAACGTCACGGCGGCAACAAGTCCGGCAAGTCTGAAGCGGTAGAGCGCACGGGTCATGGCGACACCTCCTGAGCGTCAATTGATGGCAGTCATTCGCGAAAAAAACAACACCCCAACGGCGTACAGCTGGGCCTTGCCTGCAGAAACGTTCCCGCTCGCGTTGCGTTGCCGGCGGAGCGGGTCTGGCGTCCTTCCAGTCGAAACTACTCAGTACCCCCGGCGTAATACGAGACCAAACATCGCTCGGGAAATCAGCAGCAGGTGACAGTAGAGCCGTGCGCTGGATCCGTAGTTGTAGGTGAACCGATGCTGGAGCGCGATCCGCAATCCCTTCAGCGGCGCGTGATTCTTCGAGTTGACCGACACGACAATCGGCACCAGGCGCCGCAACGCGAGCGTGCGGGTTCCAGCTGACAGTCGAGCGCCAGGCTGGTGACGAATTCATAGGTGGACACCGAGGCGGCACTCGTCGAGCCGCGCGTGCCCATCCGCTTCACGAGAGCCGCGTTCGCCAACCAGCCGTTGTTCGGAAACATCTGGATCAGGCCTGTACTGCCGGGGCGTTTCTGCAGGCCTTCCGCGCTTTTCGTTCGATGGAAATCGGTGCTGCCCCTGTCGCTTACGGCATGATCGACGCGGCCCGCCCGGTCCCCTTGAGTAACTCGCGCAGATTGAGCTGCGTGGACGGCCTCCTGGACAGATGCCATCCACTCATGGTCCCGATCCATGCGGACGGGCTACAGGCCAAAGGCGCGAAGCTTGTGGTCAAAGCCCGCCACGAAAAGCTGCCCGTTCACGACCGTCGGCGACGTCAGGATGCCCCCAGTGGGTCGCTCACCAACCGGAAGGCTATCCGTGCTCCACAGGATCTGGCCGCTTCTTGCGTCCATCGCAAACACCTGGCTGGCGACGCCATCGGCGTAATACACCACGCCGTTTGCGACGACAGGAGAAATGGCCGGGTTGCTGGCGCCCTCATTCTTGCCGACCGGCTGCTGCCAGGCAACGCTGGCGGAACAGGTGCTGCCGATAGCCAGTGCGACCAGGCCATGTTTGTCGAAGCCGGTGGGCGAGTCGCGCGGCACCGCAATGTACAGTTGTCGCAGCACCGGGTCATACGCCGGCAGTCCTATGGAACTAGGACCGTGACTGATATTCAGCGTTTGCAGGGGCCCTGACGGGATGGTGGCCTGGTTATAGATGAACAGGTTGCCGGTCTTCTGGAAGGCTGCCAGCATGCTTGGGCAGCCACGACGCTGGAACAGCGTTGCCGTCGCACCGAAGTCCGCATCGTTCGTAGTAGGCGCCGGCTGCGAGTTTGACGCGGTCACGGCCAGGCTGCTGGTGAGCTTGACGACGTGTTCTGCAAACGCGACGTTTTCGGGAGTGGCGAATGCGTTGCCCGTCAGCGCGTAGACAGCCGTTCCACCCCGCACGACCGATACGCCGCCCGGCCCCCAGATGCCGCCGCCGTTCGGTCCGCTGACACCGGTCGGATACCAGCGTTGCAGGATCGCGCCGTCGGGGATCGAGACGCGCACGACCTGTCCATGGTACGGGGTGAAATCGCAGGCGCTGGCCGTCGCCGCGTATAACGAAGTCCCGCTGAGTGTCGGGCTGCCGTAGACGAACGTCCTCGAAATATTCACCGCGTCAGGGATCGCCACGTGCAATGCCGGCAGGTCCGCGCCGGTGGCCAGGTTGTACGCGTGCAGAAAGCCGTCCCCGCTGACGATGTACAGCTGGTTCCTGGTCCGGTCGATGGTGGGCGTCCCGATGAAACCGATGTGGCCGCCTGATGCGGCGAAGTCGTGGCAGGTGGTAAGCACGGGCGCGACGTGTTGTTGCCAGATGATTGCCCCGGTAGATGCGTTCAGCGCAAACATGTCCCCCTGGAGCGTCGCCGCATAAACGACGTCGGTCAGCACGCCGTTGATATTCACGCCTGCCGCCAGCGTCGGCTGGGTCAGGATGGGGCCACCAAGATCCGTCGTCCAGTGCGTTCGCAGACTGGCCACATTCGACGTCGCAAGCACCGTCTCAACGGGATTGTTCCCGGTCCGCTGGGCGTTCATGCCAAACGTGGGCCAGTCGGTCGCGGTGAAGGACGGGGCCACGGCAGCGCCAGGCGTCACCGCGCGTGTCGCAGCGCTCACAGCCGCCGGAGCCAGCAACGGGGCATCCTCTACTGGCGCTGTCGCTTCCGTGGTTTGTGCCTGGGCGCCTGGGCCGGCTGCAACGGCGAACATCACCGCAGCGACCAGTCCAACGCATTCGAGACGGGAGGACGTGCTGATCATCGAGACACCTCTTGAACGTCAGGGTATTGCACTCATTTGCGCGCCTGGCCGAGCGGCGGCCCGCTTTTCACGTAGCGGATTCGCGGGGTCATGCCGGCATTGCGAGGATCAGCCGCTGCGTCCTGTCGTCCTTCGAATCGTCGCCAATCACGATTTGGACGTTCGCGTGCGTCTGCGCGAGGCACGAATCGAGGCACTGGACAATCAGCTCCGGGCGATTACAGGTTGGCAAACAGATGGAGACCTTGCAGGGTATCGTCATGATTTCGCCTCGATGCACGGGAGGGGCACGGCAGCCAGCCTGCTCGACGAGCCGTGATGCTGCATGCAGGAAAGTAGACGAAAAAAAACAAAAAAATAATGCTCAATAAATCGGCAAAAAATCGCAGGTGTTCCTGGAAGACGAGTTTCACAATGACGGGGCGGATGGGCATCGTGCCCCGATTGCTGATTCGGATACCGTATCAGGGACTACGTCGCGCGAGCAACGTAGCGACTCGAAACTACGGATCAATATTTCAGGATGCTTTCGTTTTTTTTGGGGGGGGCGAGTCAAGCGAAGGCATGCATACGTCCCGCCAGTCGGCCGGGTTATGCCACGCTGTATCGCTGTTCCTTCGCATCGTAAAGATGGAATAAAAGATTCCAGTCATAAATCTGTCATGACTTGCCACGCATATTTGCATCCAAACCCAATATATGGCAATTGATATTCGGCCAGGCCACTGGCAATGGTAGGCTGCCGGCACAAAATCTCCATGCACGAGTGAGACCCCGTTGCGTGCGTCAATTCGCGGGACAATCCGCGCTGCCGATGTGCAGTGTTCGCGGATGTTCCCCAAAGGCGTACAGCAAAACTGTGCAACAAGTGGCGCAACACGAATGACCGGTTCGTGATTCGCCCTGGTCGCGGCCCGGCCTGGCTGCGTGGAGACACTCATGTGCTTCGATGAACTGAGCGATGACGAATGGGCCCATGTCGCCGCACTCGTGGCCGACGAACCTGGCTCCCTGAACCGGCGGGGGCGACCCCGTCTCCCCACCCGGACGGTGGTCAATGCGGTGCTGTGGATCATGACGACGGGCGAACCCTGGTCCAGGCTGCCCGCACGCTATCCTTGCGGCCCGACCTGCCGGCACCGCTTCGCGGAGTGGCTGGGTGCCGGTACGCTTGCGCAGATGATCAACGTGCTGTCGGGGTCCGGACGTACGTTCACCTGTATTCCACAGGCGCCGGCGGCGAGCGTCGCCCGGTCTGGGCGGATGCACGACGCGGACGGCCTCCTGCATGGCATCGTCTGGACGAGCCCCGAAACCTGGCGGAGCCCAGCTGTTGATGCCAACGCCGGCCCTCCGGCCGATGCGATTTCCGCGATGACCCGGCAACTGTCCGGGCCGGTCGATCAGGATGATCTGAACCTGTCCGCGCCCGGCCAGCCAGACCCTCACGGTGCGTTGTGGACCAATCATGCATGGAGCAGTGCGCAGATCGAAGCGTACCGGGGCCACACGATCCACGCATCGGCGCAGCCCGTGCCGCAGATGATGTATCGCGCATGCGTGCAGATCGTGAAGGACGGACGGCGCATCGAGCGCTCCGGACTGATCGGTCCGCGCTTTGCTGACACTGAAGCGGCCCAACAGTACGCGCTCGACTGGGCACGTCAATGGATCGAGCGCGAGTGCGCCACGCTCGCCCTGCGCTCCGAAGCGATGGCGGTCAGGAACGTGTCGACGTTGGTTCCACGCCCGGCTGACGAGGCCATCAGGCGGATTGCAGAGGAGCACGCCGAGCCGGCGGCGGATCGTCGCGGCGATGGCGCACCTGCACCGCTTCACGATGCCCGAACGTCCCTGTCAGGTGGGCTGAAGCGCACCGGCTGAAGTGCCGGTGGGGAAACCGGATGGCGATCCGGGCGGACTGCCGGCCTGCTGCGGGCACGCACCATCTATCGCCCGGCACCCCGCCTGATGCGCCGGGCACGTTTTTTCGAAGGAGACACAACGTGAATGGCAAACGGGACCTTGTCCTGATCCGCAGAATCCTCGAGCATGTCGAGGCCAACACCTCGATCCAGATTCCGCCGAAGCTGGAGTTCAGGACTTTCGACGGCTACGACCAGGGCGTGGTCGTGCTGCACATTGTGCTGTTGCGCGAGGCCGGATTCATTGTCGCGCATGTGGACGCCCGGTCTGAAGTGAATGTTTCCGTTGAACGGTTGACGTGGGCGGGCTACATTTTTCTCGACGAGCTTCGCAAGGCCGGCGGCGCCCTGAGCGACTAATGCGGCCAGATCCGGGTAGTCCGTCATGGTGCACCCGAATCGACTTCTCTCAAAGCTGGCCACGTCGCCTGAGGCGGACGAATCATCATGCGCATTTCCACCATCGTGACGGTTGAACGCCTGCTCGCCTGCATCGGTGCGGGAGAACGCTGCACGCGTGCCGAAATCATGCGGCGACTCGATGCCGGCCTTTCATCGGTCCAGCATGTCCTGAACGTGTGCGTCGCGCATGGATGGCTGCGGCGCACGCTCGAAGGGCGGCATCTCGTCTGGTGGAAGCCCACGCCACCGGATGGCGCCGTTGCAACGAGGCCGTCTGCTGTCCTGTG
The DNA here is from genome assembly GCF_050435685.1 of Paraburkholderia sp. GAS448. NCBI lineage: Bacteria > Pseudomonadati > Pseudomonadota > Betaproteobacteria > Burkholderiales > Burkholderiaceae > Paraburkholderia > Paraburkholderia sp. GAS448. The sequence continues at coordinate 23,292 of NZ_JBNDKT010000058.1, read as the reverse complement.
CGGCTACGGGGAGGAGCTGCAGCGCTTCGCGCGGCTTTCCACAGCGGCCCGCCAACGACCGCCCGGGCAGGTGATCCGTTACGGTGTTGGCTGGCAATGATGTAGGTGCGAGCGTACGCAAGCAAGGCCTCGGGCGCTTCGCCCGAAGGCCAAAAAGAACAGTGTGAGTCGTGAATGGCTGCCAGCCCCGCGGGCGTAAGCATAAGAGAACTTCAGTTCGGGGCGTTACACGCGGTAATGTAAGCCGGGTCGAATTCGGTCGCTGCGCTACCTAGAATGAGAATACTACAGAGGGTGCAGCTAGGCGTGCTGCGGTGCCAGGAAGAAGCGAGGAGGCCTTATGATCCGCACGCAATTCCTGACGTCGGCGGGCAGCGCTGCGGCTGTGCTCGTGCTGTCCGCCTGCGTCTATGCCGGTCCCTACACCTACTATCCGGGGGCGGGCGGCTATTACGCCTGCACGAACGGTACGCCCGCTGCGGCAACAAGGCCCGCGAGCGGCGCGCAGGGTGTGCCGACTTCGCCATCCGCACCCGCACCGCCCGGCTGCGCGTTTGTCGCGGCGCCGTCGCCTGTGTACTATCCGGCACCCGTGTATTACGGCTACCCGGCCTACTACGGCTACCCATATCCAGCGTATTACGGATGGTGGGGGCCGTCGGTCGTCGTCAGGGCAGGCTGGTGGGGCGGCGGTTACTGGCGGGGCGGATATTACTCAAGAGGTGGTTACTGGCACGGCGGTGGCCGTTGGCACTAACGCATGGCGCTGGGTGTCGCAGACAGCGCTGCAGGGAAAACTCATGAAGTAGTGAGTTTTAGGTCGGCAGTTCAACCGTAACAGTGGCTTCCGCCGTTTTGAGCGGCGACTGCTCAACCAGCGTTTAACAGAATCAGGAGACACTCGTGAATAAAGTAACGGTAATCGCTCTGTTCTGCATCGTGACGACCGTCTCTACGGGATGGGCGCAAACAGCATCGGACGCGGCCGCGCAGGGCGGCAGCACCGACGCGATCGTACAAATGCGTATGCATATTGCGGCCGCCAACAAGGTTTATGATCGAAAGGTTGCGGCAGCAAAGAAGGTTTTCGACGAGAAGAAAGCAGCAGCTGCTAAGGAGCGGGACGCCGCAATCGCAGCAGCCCGCTCCGGTACAACTCAGTAAGCTGCGGCCTGATGACCGGAATCTGGCGGCGATGGGCAAGGTTCAACTCGCTCTACGGTCAGCTGGTCGCCCGCCCGATCTCACAGAAACGTTACTTCACCGTTGCGCAGGTCATACATTGCACCGGCGACCCTGATCTGCCCTTTCTTCTCCAGCTCGACCAGGATCGGGCTACCGCCACGTATCGTCGTGATCGCCTGCCGCACATTGGATTGCGCCACTGCGTCGACAAACGCTTCATTCTTGCTGCTTCGCTCGCCGGTGTACTGGGTCGCGGCGATCGCCGGCCTGATCGTCTCAAGCAGCCCCGTGAGGTTACCCAGTTGTACGTTATCGATGGCGCCCTTGATCGCGCCACACGCCGTGTGGCCCATTACCAGCAGGACTTTCGCACCTGCGACGGCGCAGGCGAATTCGAGACTGCCGAGCATATCCTGATTGGCAATGTTTCCTGCCACACGGGCATTGAACGTATCGCCAATGCCCATGTCCAGGATGATCTCCGCCGGCGCCCGCGAATCGATGCAGCTCAGGATGACCGCTGCGGGATACTGGCCCGCGGCGCTCGCGCGTTTCTGCGCCAGGAAGTCCTGCTTTTTCATCCTGCCGGAGCGGAAGCGCTCGTTGCCCATCTTCATGATCCCGATGACCTCATCCGGCGTTAGCGCATCCCGCTGCGCTTTCGTCAACGCTGCGGCTTGGGCAGCACCCGTAGTGAATCCTGCGCCGGCGACGAGTGTCACCGCACTGACCCCTGCTTTCAGCCAAAGGCGTCGTCCACCATCTTCAGGATGTTCTTGATTGCGACAGTTGAGGTTTGACTCCATGGCGATGCCTCCTTGACTTGTATGACGAAGTCCCACGTGCGATGTCGTAAATACCGGTAGCAAATCGAATCCGTCAATGTGGCGCTGGGTTCGCCTCTTCCGTCGATGGAATCCGTCCGGTGCAGCGTCAACTGTCGCCGTGCAACATACTCCCGGGTGCGACACCACATAACGCTCACGCGTCAGAACAGCTATCGACGAAATGCGCCACCACCTCCGCGCTCGCCTTGAGCGAAGCGCTGGCTCTGGACGCCGCCGCGCTGTCGACCCTGCATGTCCTGGTTGAGCTGGCCATACGGCGCTTGCCCGCCAGCCCTGTTAAAGCCACCCGCGGGACCCTGGGGAGAGCCGCTTCCGGGCCTGTCCGCAACCTGTGGTGCTGGAGACTGCTGTTGACGGCCCGGTACCCGTTGCTGGGGAATAGCGGAATTGACGCCCTGGGTTGCGGTCGGACGCTGCGGCTGGACGCTCTGCGACCTTTGCTGAGCCGTTGCGGGGTTCGCAGTCTGGGCCCCGGCAGGACGTTGCTGCTGGGCGCTCTGCGCCCTTTGCTGGGCTGCGGCAGAATTCGTAGCCTGGGTTCCGGCGGCACGCGGCTGTTGAGCGTTGCGCGCGGCTGGTTGGGCTGACTGCGGCGCGGGTGTGCTGACAGGGGACCAGGAGCCGTTGCTGTACTTCTGCCAGCTGCCGTTAGTATTTTTATAGACATTCCCGTCGCGGCCAGCGTACATGTCGCCGCTCGCTGTTTTGCCCGCCACCGCGCGGCCGTTGGCGCTCGTGCCGGCAATTGCCTTGCCGCCTGCGGAATTCTGATACGTGCCGACCGTGCCTCTCGCCGTCGTCTGATGCTGCGTGGCCGCCCACTGGTTGCCCTTCGTGACCACGGAGCTCCCCCACTGGCCGTATGCATTCGACCCCTGACGCGTAGCACCGTAGGCGCCGGTATAGGGGTTGTAGGCCTGCGCAACACTTCCACTGCCGTAGCGCCCGGAAGCCGTCGCGCCGCGTGCATAGGTGCCTGTGTAAGGGTTATACGACGCGCCCCAGTGCGCGCTGCCGTTCGGTCCGTAGGCCACCCCTCTCACGCCGCTGGCTCCCGTATACGGGTTGTACGTGCGATAGCCATAGGGCATCGGGCGCGGATAATAGACCGGGTAACGGCCTGGACCTGGGCCAACGTAGCGCGGGTAGTAGTACCCGCTGCCCTGCGCAACAATCGCGCCGATCGCTGCGCCCGCAATGAATACGCCGAGATACCCCGCCGTGTAGCTTGCCTGGACGGTGCCGGTCGGGGTCACCTGTTGCGTGACGTAGGTCACGTTATAGACGGGCGAACTGGGTGGGATCGTATAGATGACCTGGGGCACGGACGTGCTGGTCTTCCATGGCCCGGCTGGCGAGGAGGAATCAAACCATACGCCCTGGGAGCAGACGTAATAGTGGTTCTGTACCTTGATCACCTTGTCAGGCGTGTTCGCCGCGTAGTAGAGCGATGTACCCTGAATCGGCTCGAACCGGGGTTCGCCGCTATACGAAACCTTGACCGCGGCCGCCGCCGCGGCGGGGTCAATCTCCACAGTCGTCGGAATCTGTGCGAGCAGCACGGCGTCCTGGGCCTCCGGTGTTCCGGGAACCGAAGCCAGAACCCGGGCGGCCGGGCTGCTGTGCAGAATCTTCGCGAAATCAGCGGGCAACCGGTCTGTCGCGAACGTCCAAGGTCCCGTGGGGCCGGGCGCGGCAAACCACCGGCCGCCCGTCAGATAGTAGTAAGTCTTCGTCGGCGAATAGACGAACACATCGCTGTCGGTATTCTTCGCGAAGACCAGCTGGGTGCCGGGAATCGGCGCATAGACGGGCTGCCCGTCAAACACGATCAGTTCCGCCGGCGCGCTGCTGAAGAACACCGCAGGCGTCTTGCCCTTCTTCCCCCGGGGCGGAGGAATATAGGGCTTCAGGTCTGTCCAGGTGGGATCGGCAGGAACCTTTGACATCGCGGCCGGGAGCGTCTGCGTTTCCGTCCACCCGCTTTTCAGGTCGTTCGACGTCATCCACGACTGCCCGGTGAAGAGATAGTACTGGTGGCTCGCGTTATCGACGAACAGCGGCCAGCTCGCATTGACGACAAAGGACAGGTCGGCGTTCTGAACCGGCGCCAGCACCGGTTCGCCGTCCACGAACAGCAGTATCGCCGGGCCGAAGCTGGCGAAAATCGCTGGCGGGTCGTTCCTGAGGGCCACCGCCGGCGCAGCGTTCCTTTTTTCCACGCTCGCGATCAGGCGGTCCAGCGACATGGTCATCGAGGCCTGCGGACTCAGAAACCCGCGTACGATCTGGTCCAGCTTGCTGGCCGTGGCGGGGTCCGTGTCCGGAAACGTCGTACCGGTAATCTGCGGATTGCTTAGCAGCACGTTACGGCTGTCAACATCGACAGCCGTGTGTATCTGCAGCGCGACGACACCGACCTGTGGCTTGCCGCCACTTGGCGTCACCATGATCGCCATGCGGCCATGGAGTTCCCTGAAGTCCGTCCAGTCGTCGACCTGCGGCTGGTAGAAGACGAGCGTCGTGTCGTTCTTCGTGAGCTCCCGCGGCCAGCCCGGGTCTTGCGCGGCAGCCGGGCCCGGCGTTGCCGCCGACAACGCAAGCACAAGGACAACGGCCCGCGCTAGCGGGCGGATCGGCGTTCCTGATGTCGCCATCTTCCGTTCCCCTGGCGTTTCCGCCTGTCTTCAGCGCCTCGGCATCGATCTGTGGCGAGGCATCACAGAACACCCCTCGCGGGCTTCGAAGCGATTCGCAGCACGCCCGACGCGAGCGGTCCGTTCACTTTCTGGCCGGCTACCCGCCTGCCACTTCATTGTGAAATCTAGTCCAGACGCAGGGCCAGAGCAATTAGACTTTGGACTCATCTGCAGCCTTCGGGTGAAAGGCTATGAACGAGCAATCCGCAGTCGCTTTGTCGGGCAATGTAGTCAGTGTGACGCTTGTGCAGATCGAGCGGGCACTCTGCTACTGGCGGCGCGAGACGCTACGTGATGCCACTTCGGACAAGCGAGCCGCCGGGACATTCCTGCTCGAGCTCGAAGAGCTGTACCGGAGCCTGATCGCCGCTCACCGGGGTGCTGTCCTGATTGCACAGCTGGCGCCGCTCGAGAGGCGGGCGCTGCATCTGTGGTGGCAGACGCTGCGCGACGAGGAGTGAGCGCAACCCTCATGGCCGGGCGGAGGCCGCGTCCCCACTCCGGTATCACGCCGTCCTTTATGTACGAGAGAGCTGGATGTGAAAGTCGTATCGCAACAACGCCGTACCCTCAGCCTGCAAGAGGGGCTTCTGGAAATCCGCAAGCGCATGGAGCCGGCGTCCGCGGAACAGCCGCAGAGCGCCCCGCCCCGGCAACCTGCGCTGGCCCACGCGCCGGAAACCGGCAGCCGGCCTGCCGCACCGCCGCACTCCACCGTCTGTGCGCCGCAGCCGGCAGCGCACGCCGGCGAAGGCAACAAGGCGCGCATCGAACGCAACCGCCAGTTCCATGCGATCTGGAACGTTTTCGCGAAGCACCATCGGGCGTTTCGCGACCGCCTGCCACTGAAGATCGGCGTCGCGAGCGAACTGGCCGCGCGACACCCGCAGTACGGCCAGGCGCTTATCCAGCTGGTGCTTGGGCGCCACGTGAACCATCCGCGTTATCACGAGCGTGTCGCCGCAGGTGGTTCGCGCTACGAACTGGATGGTCGTGTGTCGGCGGGGGCAGGCATCACCGCCGAGCACATCGCCCGCGCGAATGCGGCGCTGGCAAGCCGGAAGGAGCGGACCAGGGCGAAGGAAGCGGGCAAGGTTGTGGAGCCCGTAGACTCGCCGGCTCGGGCTGAAAAGGCCTGAAGCAGATTGTCGGTCGTTGCGTGCGGCCTCTGCCATGATGCCCGTGCGGGACGGATCTGGTTGTTGTAAGTAATGCTCGACATCAAGAAGCTCGTCAGAAGAGCCGCGTTTGCCGCGGATCCCGCGCCGGAGGTGGCGATGCGTCGGGCCGGCTGGTACGGCGGTCTTTACGGCGCCTGTTTCCGATCCGCTGCAGCCGCGCCAGCATCAGGCATTCGACTGCACCGTCGTCGAAGCGCAACTCGAACACGCCGGTTTCGCCCGGCGCACACGGGGCCGTTGCGCGGAACGACAGACGCAGACCTTGCCGTTTCGCGTGAGCCCTCATCTGCGTGCGGCTCATGCCCTGCCAGCAATCCGCCATGAAGCGCGTCACCATGTCTGGTAACGACTCATGCGTGACACCGTGCGGCAGCGTCAGTCCGTCAAGCAGGTAGATATCAGCCATGCAACCCATTCCCCCGGCAAGGTCCCCTGCGTTTATAACGCTTTCCTGCGACGGGTTGCTGGCCCGGCCGTCGACCCGGCGCGAGGCGAACGGGTCGGCCGCAGTGCCTTCCTGACTCCCGCCGATGCGGACGACGTCCGGGTTTCCGGCGCACGGGTTTCCACTTCCCGCAGCCGCACCATCTCGGTCTGTAGCCGCGTATTCTCCGCCTGCACGGCATCAATGCGTCCCTGCAGCAGGCCCGTCTGATGACGCGCGTCGCCCAGTTGGGCCTGCATGGTTTCAGAGGCACGGCGGTGCTCGGCATCCTTCCGGTCGCCGCGGCGCGTGGCTTCGTCCAGCTCCTTCTGCAGCTTCGTTGCGGTACTGCGCTCGCGATCGATCTCCAGCAGGGCGCGCTTTTCAGACGCCCGCAGCCGTTCCTCCGCACGGTCAGCCGCTTCCCGCTGTTTCGCGAGATCGCGCGAAAATCCTTCCCTCATCTCCACAAGTTCGCCGTCGCGCGCAGCCAGCGTCGCCGAGAGACGTAGCACTTCCGCCTCCAGCGCCTGTCGGTGCGCATGGCCTTCGGCCTGCGCCTTCTCCAGCTCCCGCACTTCCACCTGCACGGCTAGCAGCGCCGCGGTGCGCTGTTCGAGCGCGGTCTCGATGCGCCCCAGTTCGTCACGGGTGGTGACGACCGACTGCTGCGCCGCCGTCCGCTCTGTCTCGACTTCACTGCGCAGTGCGTCGAGCGCTGCCCCGGCTGACGCGGTCGCGCGCGTCCAGAGTGTGGCCACCAGCTCGCCGGCGGCGGCGCCAAGATCGGCCGGAAGATCGGGGTGTTCGATGCGCACCCGGCTCTTTTCGCGCAGCTCGGCCCAGAACTCCGAGAGTGCGGCCGCGGGCGTGCCCATGCTGCCGCGGTGCACCAGCTGATACAGCCGGTTCGCGGTGGGCGGGACGCCGAAGCGGAAGAACAGCAGCGCGCAGACCTCGCGGTACAGCTCGCGCGTCTTCGGGAACTGGACCTTGAGGCGCTCGATTTCGGCCGCGAGGCGGGTTTCGTCGAGGGTGTCGGGCATGGGGTCGGGTTTCGGGTTCAATGCGTTGATAATACAACGTAATACGCAAATTATCCAATTACACGAGCTATAATTTAGACATTATTGCTGTAATGTTGAATTGGAACAGAGGGGCGCGAATGGGGGCATTCCAAGAATGAGGCAGTCGCTGGTCACGCTAAAGCCGTGGCTGAGCCCCGGGCATTTGTCGCCGAGATGGATCCGGGCACCGGGCAGCAGAGGCCGAAGAATGCTCGGTAGTGGAAAACAACTACATTCAATTGCTCCCCCCTTCAGCGTCGGCTGGGGCAAGAGTCACGTCTCCCACATCTGTAGCGGTAAGGAAAACCCTAGTCAGCCTCCGATCCTGATCGGATGATGTTCACCGCAAGTCCTTCTCCCAAATGCACTATCGACGACACATCTACGATCGTTGAAGTAAACGTGCAAATTTCGCAATTCATTTTTTCTTTCTGCCGGGCAACACTCCGATCCACTGGGATCTTCACACATGTTCCCAACTGAATGAAAGCGGAGTGAGATCATGCCGGAAGCTTGTTACCAGCCCCTTCGCGGAAACGAGATACCGGGCTTCACAATGCGCCAATAACGACATGCCTGGAGACACGTTCCGCATGAATAACCCCAAAGCTATTGATCTGGCCGGCGCCGACGCTGGTCTTGAAGTCGAGAGTCGTTCCATCGACTACATTCCGGAAAGCGAGCGGCATGCACGCCTGCGCAGCCAGGGCCCTTTCTGGTTCCTGGGCAATTTTCACTTCTTCACGATTTCAATTGGCTTTGTCGGCCCCGGCATGGGCCTGTCAGCGGGCTGGACCACACTGGCTGGCGCGCTTGGCATCATGTTCGGCACGATCTTCATGGCGTTTCACGGCTCGCAGGGACCAGAAATGGGCCTGCCACAGATGATCCAGTCGCGTGCCCAGTTTGGCTATCGCGGCGTCATCCTCGCATTGATGGCAACGTTGTTCGTCTTTGTGGGCTTTAACGTAGTCAACGTGTCACTCATCATGGATGGCCTGAAGAGTGTGTTCGGGCTCGACCCGGTGTTCGTGGGCGTCGCGGCAGTACTCGTTGGGGCGCTGCTGTCGATCTACGGCCACGACCTGATGCACAAGGCGTTCAAATGGGCTTTGATTGCGACGTTGCCGCTCTACGCGATCGTCACGGGGGCGCTGATATTTGGAGTTGGCAAGGGTGCGGCCGCACCAGTGCCAAACCTCGGGTTCAACTGGATCGCGTTTGTTACACAGTTTGCAATCGCCGCCAGCTATAACATCTCGTATGCGCCATACGTCTCGGACTATTCGCGCTACCTGCCGAAAAACACGAGCAGAAAGAAACTCATCGCGGCCATTTTCCTTGGCGCATCGTTGTCGGGCGCCTGGATGATCGGCCTGGGTGCCTGGCTCGCGCAGGAACTGAAGGCGTCTGACGCACTGGTCGCGTTGAACCAGGTCGGCTCCGCGATGTTCCCCGGGTTTGGCAGCGCACTGGTAATCATCTCGGTCGCAGGTTTCCTTCCCATCATTTCACTGAACACGTACAGCGCGATGCTGACCGTTCTGACGGGAGTCGATTCGATCAGGAAGATCGCTCCGACGCGCGGAGCCCGGATCATGTCGGTCATGGTAATCAGCGCCATTCTGCTGATCTGCATACTGTCCATCAAAGGCAACGGGATTGCCCTTCTCAACACGTTCCTGGTCCTGCTTCTGTATTTCCTGGTGCCCTGGACGGCCGTCAACCTCGTGGACTATTTCTTCGTTCGCAAGGGGCGTTACGCGATTCCTCACTTCTTCAACCCGACAGGTATCTATGGCGCGTGGCAGATGCGTGGGATCGTCTCGTACCTGATTGGCTTCGTGGCAATGGTCCCCTTCTTCGACATTGTTGACGCGACAACGGGCAAAGAGATATTTGTCGGTTACTGCGCTCACCTGTTAAACGGCATCGATATCGCGTGGCTTGTCGGGCTTGTCGTTGCCGGTGCGACCTACTTCGTGCTCGCCCAGTCGCTCGATCTGGACGCTGAGGAGAAAGTCATCCGTAGCATCAAGGAAAGCGACTTCGCGACGATGGCATCTCACGCTGTCGAGGCTGACCGATGAAATCTCCCCGCATTCGCCTGATCCAGTCGACTGTCGTCGACGGCGACATCGCAGGCAACCTCAACAAGGCGCTGAAAATCATCGCGGAGTGCGCCGGTGAAGTCGATCTGGTGGTGTTTTCCGAAACATTCATTCCCGGATTCCCTACACCGGAGAACGTCTCGCGACTGGCCGAACCCGTGGACGGGCCCTCGATCACCGCAATTCGTACGGCAGCAAAAGACACCGGATTGAGCGTGGCCATCGGCTTCGCGGAAGTCGATAACGGCCGCTTCTTCAATACCGGCGTGCTGATCGACGCCAGCGGCGAGATCCTGCACAGGTATCGGAAGTCGCACCTTTATGCGTCGGACGAAGGAGTCTTCGAAGCAGGGGTTGAATTCCCCGTATGTGACTGGCACGGCATCCGGCTTGGCCTGCTCATCTGCTTCGACATTGAGTTTCCTGAAACGGCGCGTATGCTCGCGCACAACGGCGCAGATCTGATCGTCGTCCTCGACGGTATGATGAAGCCGTACGGCCATGTCCATCGCGCCGCGATTCCCGTTCGTGCAATGGAGAATCAGTTGTACATGGTGATGGCGAATCGGGTTGGCGCGGGCGACCACTACACGTTCAGCGGTGAAAGTCACGTGGCCAATCCTTTTGGTCAAACGGTATCGATAGCCGGTGCAGACGACGTGACTGCCATCAATGTAACGCTGGACATGGATGATGTCAGGCGCGCGCGGGAAGAATTCCGGTACGTCGAGCTTTCAACGATTCCGCTGGCTGACGTTCGTCGCCCCTGACGTGACGAATTGACCAGAGGCTGAACGCGCGCCCACGGCGGCTCGCGTCCACTTAACCCACTCGCCCATCAAATCGACAGCGACGTTGCCGCATCTACGATGGCTATGGTTGCGTCTGCGTCGCATGCGTGCCAACCGTCCCCTGCGCCATCAAGTGTGACCGACGAACACCCGCGCTCCGGCGTGCCTGAAACGACAGGCGTGAGAAAGGCCGCCCTGGGTGGCCTTTCTGTTTGCGGCGATTCGCCCTGTCTGGTATCGCACGTTGATCAAGCCTGATGGCATCCAGCAGCGGCCAAACACCCGGGTGTTTTTTGCCCTCTTCGCGTGGCCCCAGCCAGCCATTTTCTGATCTTCAACTGAAGCTCGCATCGACCTGTTGCCTGTCTCGCAAACACTGTATATAATAACACTGTACAAACATACAGGGGTTGGTATGGAACACCTCGTCCGAGTCCTCAACGAAGGCGACCGCCAAACGCTCGCCTGGCTGTGCGCGCATGTCGGCGAGCCGCGCGTGACCGACGCCGCGCGCCGGCTGATCGCGCAACGCGAGACAACCGCCGGTTCCCCGGCGAAACCCTATGTGTCGGCCGTTTGCCGTTACCTTGGCGTGCGGCCGCCTGAGCCTCGCCAGGCGCAACACGACGATGCCGACCACGCGGTCGGCGACCGGCACCTCGCACAGATCCGGCGCCTCCTCGCGCAATGCCTGGTGACAGCATCCCGGCCACGCTAACGTTTGCCCACAGAGATCAGCATGTTCGATCACTCCCTGCTCGAAAACGACGATCCGCAATCCGATCCCGTCGCGTTGGAGCGTGCCGCGCAGCGCGCCGCGCTCGACCTGCAGCGTGTTGTCGCGCTGCTTGCGCAGCGTCGCCCCGGAATGCGCCGCACTGCCCGCCCCCAGCAGGCGGCGGTGTTGACGTGGCGCATGCTGCTGGATATTGAGGAACAGGCGTTTGCAGACCTGGGTTTCCAGGGGCGGCATCCCGCCACGATCCGTGATGCATTCATCCGGCTGGCCGACAGTCGCCTGCCCGTGACGGAACCTGACGCCCCCGTCGACTGGCAACATGACGAAGACCCGCTGCCTGCCATCTACGCGATCGTGCGGGCGCTCACGCAGGATCTGTCCGTCGAGACTGCCTGACGCAATATCAATCTGGATTCCTGATCATGCCATCGACCGATGACTGGACCGAAATCAATCCGTATTTGCTCAGTCACCAGGATGGATGGCTCATCTCCCGGTATTGCGGGAACGGGAGCGACATGTTTCTGCTGTGGGATCCCGACGGCAAGTGTCGTGGGAAGTTCAACCAGATCCCGTCGGCCAGACGGGCGTTCAGACGCCTTGCGCCCTGCATTACGCCCCGACTGTACGAACGAATGAAACGCGGCGAAGCGAATCGCGGACTACCGGCCGATCCGTCCTCTGTGTCGGTGGGCCATGACAGCGCGCCGATGGCGCAGCCGACAGACTTTCCGTGCTCGACGGCCTCCAGCCCCACGCGCTAACGAACTGCCAGAAATGTTCACGCATCGACGCCGTCAGTTCCAAGCCTGGAAAGGTGTGGCGGGCGATGATACGCAATTTCGCACGAATCCTTGCACCTATCCAGGATTGGAGCGTGATAGGCGTCGCATGGTGCATGCCTTCAGGCGGCGAATCTTCAGCCGTGACGGACAAAGGCGTTCGCCGCGCCGGCGATCACGCAAAAGGCGCTCGTCTGGATAATCATGGACACGAATGGCCGTCGCGTACCGGACACCTCTGACGTCGTCGAACTGTCGGACCTGTCGATCAGCAACGCGATCGGCCACCAGCGTACTTGTGCGCGGAATCATGATGCTATGCCCAGTTTTCGTCGCACCACGGAATCGCCCATGCTGCGGTTGGATCTGTGTTTTGATCTATCGTGCCCCCCCGCCATGTCCACTTGAGCAGGCACCATAGCCGCCGTGCCCGCCATTGCCGTGTCCACCGTCGCCGTGCCCGCCATTGCCGTGTCCACCGTCGCCGTGCCCGCCATTGCCGTGTCCACCGTCACCGTGTCCGCCGTCGCCGTGCCCAGTCGAACCACCAGCCGAACCACCAGCCGAACCTCCAGCCGAACCTCCAGCCGAACCTCCAGCCGAACCTCCAGCCGAACCTCCAGCCGAACCTCCAGCCGAACCTCCAGCCGAACCTCCGGCCGAACTGCTTCCACCTTTGCCACCGGCACCAGCGCCAGAAGAACTCCGCCCTGATCCTGAACCGCCATTGGTGCTGGTGCCAGGAGCCACACCTCCGATACTGTTTCCCGAGCCGGGGGATGTCGCAGTCGGCCCCTGTCCGCCTGTGCTACCGGAGGTAGTGGTCGGGCTTCCTCCGCCAACCTTTCCGCCACCACCGCTGCCGCTGCCGTCTGCGCCAGAGCCGGTCGCTGACGCCCCACCGGACCTTGCGGTGCCATTGTTGCCGACAGAAGAGCGGGTCGGGCTGACGCAATCAATGGCTGAGCCAGCAGCGATGCCGCAGCGGCTATCCGGGTCCCGTGTCGTGGCGTCACCGGGCGCCGCCCACGCCGTTTCCGTTACCAGCAGGATCAGCATCGCGGTCGACATCGCAAATGCGGTTCTTGATAACACGTAGTCGTACTTATTGTGTGTGATGGCTTTCATCGCCGTTCTCCGTTCGAAACCCTGCAAACCTCGTTGGCCTCTACTACGTCATCACGCCTTCAGCCGATGATTACGTGAAGACCGCTTTCCTCTGCAATCCGCCACCATGCAACGCTGAATACCCGACCAGGCAGAGAGAACGCTGGCAATCTCACTGGGTGCTCAACTCTCGCGAAGCGATATGTGTGCCACCTCCTTCGAACCCGTGCTGCCCATGACGCCAGCATGAAACGCGAGCCCCAGTACGAGCTGAATCCGAAAAACCGTAGCAATCCTGAATCGATTGATGTCGATTTCAGAAGAAATTGAGTCGGGTGCGTACCGGAATGACCCTGTGCCCATCGTCAAATCGCATGTAAGCGCCGAGGTTCAGGTGTTGCGTCGATGGTTAAATATCGTCCGGTTCATGTCATGTCGGGCATGGATCGGCGGTATCAGCCGGGACGTCTTTTTGATTCGGATACAGACATGCAGAACCGGTTTTGACGAGTCATTTGAGAAACGTTTTTAGAGAAATCCGTCCTGGCACATTAACGGCTCGCCAGCTTACGACGTCTGGGTAAGAGAAGATTGCGCGTTACAAGAGCTTTACACCGGCAATGCGGAAGGATTTACGCAGCATGAAGGTAGCTTTGGCGGGAGACAATGGTCGCTGTCAGCGATAAATCGCCCACTTCCGGAATGCTGCGACGGTCAGGTTTTATTGCCCCTGAAACCGGAGCTGGAAAGTCATTGATTGATGCGGGATGGGCTGTGCTATGCAATATGTAAAACGTTTCTATCCTGAATCGGTCGATGGTGCGCGTCGTGGCGATTTAACCGGGACGTGCTCCTTGTGACCAGGTTCTGGCCGCGTGGGACAGGGATTTATACAAGGCGTGCGTGGATACCTGGATCTGTGATGGACAACAATCTCCCGACTGCCTCGAATCACGAACTCCTGTCGTCTATGGTGGTCAGGCTCGCATATCAACCTCCTATATTAACCCACCGAATCACATCTGGATGTCCATATCGTATGCATAAAAAATCGGGAAAGCCACTTGTCGCCGCAACCGGGAGGCTATCCGGCCCACAATGTCACGTTAAAGAAACGTTTCTGCGATCGTGAAATATTCCACGAAGCGCTAAATGTTAAATAATGTAAAACGCCGTGAATAAGGCCATCAGATTGACTTTCAGGACTGGGATATTTCCTGTCAACCCATCCCAGATACTTCACTTCGCATTTTTTCACCCCGTTTTGACTGCCACATAAGTGCAAATATATAAACATATTCGGTCATTTCGTTGTAAACGTGAAACGTTTTTATAAATTCAATGTTTTAGAGTGCTAAGCATTCCGGATTTACTCAACATTTTCAAAGAACTGCACGCTATGGCACGGTTTTGGCTAAATGCCAGGAACCAAGGAGGCCCATCATGCGAGTTACTTCCTGCGCCAATCCACACTGCATGCCATCTGGTGCCGCACTCTGCATGGCACTGGCATTAATGGCGATCTCCCCCTGCACTCACGCGCAGGACTGCGCGTGTGCGGGCAATGCTGTCGCGGGACAGGCTGGTGCCGTCGCGAGTGAGACAGGCGAAGAAATGGCGTCCCTGGATTCGATGGCGGACGCATCGACCACGCAGGCGGATGTTGTTTCAGCCAGTGACATCGTGCTCGACGACCAGGTTCTGTCCACGCAGGTGGGTGGCTCGTCCAGCATGTTGATGGTTGCGGCCACACCGGAATTGATGAAAGGAGGGGCGGTCACGCTGTGGGATGAGATCGCACCCCCGTTGCCGCTGCCGGCGCCGGCCGGCGTTGCACAGTCAGCCCAGGGCAACGTCGCGAGTTACCAGAGAAAGTAGTTGAACGATGCCCCGGCCGTGACGCCATCACAAAGCGCGTGGCGACGTTTTCCCGCAAGGAACTGACATGACCGCATTGACACCGAAACCGTGCACCCGTGGCGTCCTCGTCTCATGGCTGCTCGTACTGTCCGCAGTCCTTGCTGCCGGCGGCTCGACAAATGCAGGCGCGCAACAGGTGACCAATCCGGGCGACCTCATCATCGAGCGGCAGGTCACACCGCGTGATGCGTTCGTCCCGGTCCCGAGAACTCAGGACCCGGTCAGCGTTCGGGCGACGACGTTTCCGGCCAGCAGCTTCGATCCGGCGATGGCGCAACTGGCCTCCGACAGCGATCTGACCAATGCGCACGGCTCAAGCGGTGTCGCCCCGAACGGCACCCTGGGTGGTACGGGGCTGCAGGACGTCACGCAGATCCTGAGTGGCAGGTCAACCGGCAGTACGGTCGCGCTCAGCGCAGGCGGTATCGGCCAGGCTGGCGCGGGCATCGGCGGGACGATCTCGTCATCGGTGGTGGGGGCGCTCGCTCCATTGTCGAACGCGCTGGGCGGCGCATCTGGAGGGCTGAAATGAGTCCCCGTCACACATGGCTCAGGCGGCTTTTCACCTGGGCCTGTATAGGCAGTGCAACGCTTGCTCCGAACGGCGGGTACGCGCAGGCGATTGCGCAGGTTGGCGGCGACGCGTCGGTCGCCACTGGTGTGGCGGTCGGTGTGCACGGCGTACTCGCGGTGAATGAAACCGCGGGCCTTGATAACGCCCAGACCAATCAGTTGACGATTGCCACCGGCACTGCTGGGGCAAACCAGAACGCCAGCGTGCAGGGCGCCGCAGGGGCTGCGCAGGTCACGCATGCTAGCGCGTCCATTGCGGGTAACGCATTTTCGAATACGTCCGGAGCGGTGATGGTGAACCAGTCCGCGGGCGCAGGCAATCTCCAGCGCAACAGTACCCAGTTGGGTACCGGGGCGGTCGGGGTCGAGACCGTATCGGACGGGGAGCTTTCCGCAACGGCCGCGAATAACGGTGGTCTGGATCGGTCCATCAGGGTTCATGGCATACGTGAGGCCAGTATTTCCAGCGAGGCCTTCAGGAACGCCAGCGGGATCGTGCAGATCAACCAGGCTGCCGGAGCCGGTAACGCCACGGCAAACAGTTTTGTGCTCCGTCCCCCGGCGGGCACTCTTTTCTAACTGAGCACCCTTGAATCGGAGCAGAAATCATGAAGCGCACTCTTATTGCCGCAGCAGTGCTGGCCGCAGCATCGGGCAGTGTATTCGCGCATGGCTGGAAGGATCCCTACATCTTTGATGCGAGCAGCGTTAGCGAGGACGTCGACATCCATGGCTGGGTCACCCTGTTTGGCGGTGTACACGTGTCGAGCACGGCGGGCGCCGTCGTCAACAATACGCAGGACGTCATGGCGGATACGACGCTGGACCCGAATGCGCAGAGCTACACGTCGGGCAGCGTCACGACCACCATCAACAACAACCGTTCGTCGGTGAGAGGCGGCGGCATTGCCTTCGCGGACGTGACGAGGACCCATTCGTCGTCATCCGTCAGCGCCCAGGGTTACGAGGAATCGTCGGGCTATACGTATGGCAACGAGCGCAGCTCGGTCTCGGGCGGCGGCTATGAATACAGCCAGCAGAGTGCGGGTATCGAGGGCAGTTTCAGTCACCAGAGCCAGAATGCCGGTGGCCATATCTCGGCTGGCGGCTCGGCCGGTGGCAGCTACAACTATGCGGTTGACAATGACCCCGGTCATGGTCATGGCTCCTTTCACACTCAGGGAGGCTTTTCGGCCGGCTATAGCGAATCCGGCTACCGGAACTCGTCGCAGGTGGCCGGTGGCTTCGAGGCGACGCAAGGCTCCGGTCAGGGGGCGCGGTGGAATTTCCATGCTGACCAGGGTTCTGGTCACCAGGCCTTTGCCGAGCAGTCGGGCGGCTACAGCGAAAGCGCCTCGCGCTCAACGGACGGTTTCGCTGCAGCATGGGGTGTCGACTCGAGCCTTGCCACGACCGACGTGACGACAACCGGCAGCATTACCCGGCACATCGATACGCAGACGCCCGGCAACCTGACAGCGACCACGGGTAGTGGCGCGGCCGACGGAGTCTCGGGCAACATCGGCGTCAACATCACGGAAGGGATCGACAACGCGCAGAGCAACGACGCGTCGCTGGCCTCGGTAGATGCGGGCAACGTGTTCGGCAATGCGGAGATCTTTAACGACCAGTCGTCGGCCGGCCACGCCCATGTCCACAACTTCAACCTGAATGCGTCGGTGGGCGATAACTCGCTGCAGGGGGCATCGGGCAATGTCGGCGTGAACGTGGCCTCGGGCATCGGCAATGTGCAGAACAACAGTCTGGCCGCCTCCACCACGACCATGGCGCCCGGGGATGACGTTGATACCGTGGCCATGGTGGCTACTGATCAGACCAGCCAGTCGGCGCACATGCACTTCAACGGTTCTTTCGAAGGGACCGCGATGCTGGGCTCGGACGCGCTGGACAATGCCAGCGGCAACATCGGGGTGAACATTGCCGGTGGGGTGGGCAACGTGCAGCACAACGGGCTGGCGATCGCCGCGATGAACCTGAGCGGGAGGTAGACAGGCTGATCAGCACAGGGGCGCGCCGGTGGCCGGGTGGTCGCCGGCGCAAACAGCAGGAGAAACGCATGTCCGGGACCAGACGGCTCATGGGGCTAAGGCTAGGGGTTGCATTGTCGATCTGCACCCTATGCACGGCCCACGCACAGGCAACCATCGATACCTCCACTCTGGCAGGCGTTCCGCTCACCAAACCGGTTCGCTCGATGAGGGAGATCCGCTATAGCCACATCGTCACCCAGCAGTTCGACTATAGCTGTGGTGCCGCGGCGCTTGCCACGCTGCTCAGGTACGGGTACAGCATTGATATCCCGGAAGCCGAACTGATTCGCCGGATGATGGCGTTCTCGACACCCGAGATCGTCGTGAAGAACGGCTTCTCGATGCTCGATATGAAGAAATTCGTCGAGACGATTGGCTTGCACGGTCGTGGATTTCGCGTCAATACGGATGCGCTCTATCACCTCCAGATACCGGTGATGGTGCTGATGAACATTGACGGCTACGAGCATTTCGTGATCGTCAAGCATGCAGAGGATGGCCGTATCTTCATTGCGGATCCTGCGCTCGGCAACCGCATCGTGCTCGAAGAAGACTTCGCGAAGACGTGGAACGGCCTGGTCTTCGCGGTTCTTGGCAAACCATTCAGGGAGGACTCACCGCTGCTGCAGGACAACGAGTCGCTGGCCCTCAGGCTGCGCGCCAACGCGCTGTCAACTGGGACCGCGGCGACACCGTTTGTAGAGTATGGCTTGATCAAGGCAGACCTGTTCTGACTCAACCATGAAGCGTCATCTTTCAGCATGGGGCCTCGCATTGTGCAGCACGATGTGCGGCTGCTGCAGTGGTGTCCTTGCCGCCGAAAACGCCGGCTTGCCCCCGGTACCTGAACTTCTTTCATCGGCTGGCATCGCCTCGCAGGCCATTCAGGTGCAGACGGTCGACGACGAGGTACTGGCACACCAGACCGGGAAATATGCCGGCGCGTCAATGATCTCCGGGTTCGTTCTGAACCTGCTTTCTGAATGGCAACAGCCGAACGGCGCGATGGCGATCGCGCAGGGCACGCTCACCGTCGTGCAGGGCGCGAGCGGCCAGATCAGCGCGACGGTCGACACGCACGCCGGCGTAACCGGCGACGCTGGGGCGGGCAGCGGCGCCAGTCGTAACGCTCACGTCAGCGGTGGACAGGGTGTGGCGGTCAACGGGATATCACAGGTCACGCAGGTGGCCGGCGACGGGAATCTCGGCACCAACGCCGCGCAGATTGATTTCAACAACAATGCGGCCCTGCTGCCCGCAGGCGCTAACGGCGCACCGTCCGCCACGGCCTCCAGCCTGACGGGTTCCATCACGGCCAGCGTCGCGTTCGGTGCCCATGGCATGTCGGTGGCGCTGCAGACGCCGGCTGGCGCGGCGACGCAGACCATCGCGCCCGGCAACGCCCAGATTGCCCAGCTGCTTCAGATCGCGGGCAATCAACAGCAGGTCACTAACCAGTTGCAACTGCATTTGCAGACGCAGCCGATATCGGCTGCGATGCTTCGCCAGATGGGCCTGCTGCAGGCCCTGCAAAACATCGTGAGGAGGTGACGGAAGCCGTTACCGGCTTGCAGGGTATGCGCAGGGAAGTTGAAGCACTGATGTCAGCGCGTGATGCATAAGCAGATAAGCGACGTGTGCCGTAATACCGGGGGAAACACAATGATCACCGTTTCGGGGACCAGGGCGACGCGCATGGCGTTGGCAGCC
The DNA here is from genome assembly GCF_050435685.1 of Paraburkholderia sp. GAS448. Taxonomy (NCBI): domain Bacteria; kingdom Pseudomonadati; phylum Pseudomonadota; class Betaproteobacteria; order Burkholderiales; family Burkholderiaceae; genus Paraburkholderia; species Paraburkholderia sp. GAS448. The sequence continues at coordinate 4,104 of NZ_JBNDKT010000058.1, read as the reverse complement.
ATTCCAGCTGCCGTCATGCTGTTCGCCTTCTCGCAGGGAGCCAGCGCGCAGGCGCTGGCCAGTCAAACGCTCGAGGAGCGGCTGAACACGCTCATGCGGGTGGTTGATGAGCAGCAGCGGCAGATCAACTCACTCGAGCGCCAGGTCACGGTCCTCGAGATGTCACAGCGCGGGCGTGGCCTGGCAGGTGCAGATGCACCTGCTGGCAGCGGCCCGGTTGCCGACCCGCCGGGCGCAGACGGACTGCCGGTGCCGCTGCCGCCTCTCGCCCAGGTGGGCCCCGGCGCGCCCGCACCGGGCGACGGCACCGGCACTGCGACAGGTGTGCCGGTGAATCCACCGGTGCCGGCGGAAGATGGCACTGGCGTTGTCGGGCAGACGCAGAAAGCCGCGGAACCGGTACGCACACAGGCCGAAAATGCGGTTGTGCAACGCGAACACGCGCCGTTGTTTGACCACAAGCTCACGCTTGACTGGGGCATCAGCGATACCTACTATGACCGCCGCCAGTTACAGCTGTCCGGGTTCCTCGCGCTTGACGCGATCTTCCTGGGCAATATCAACCTCGGTGAAACCAAGTCGCACCAGGTGATGGCCGACCTCGACACGCGCTATGGTCTGACCGACCGGATGAGCGTTGACGTCGATGTGCCGTATATCTACCGGCATAGCAATTTCATCGTCGGTGGTGCCGGCGGGGCGGCCAATACGTTGTCGGATGCGTCGGCGAATTCAAGCGATATCGGTGACGTCAACTTCGGGATCTACTACCAGTTCCTGAAGGAAACCAGCAGCCTGCCCGATATCGTGGGCAGCCTGCGCGTGAAGTCGCCCACCGGCTCATCGCCGTTCGGCATCAAGGTCCAGCAGGTCGACGCCGGCAACACCAACCTGGTGGCGCCGACCAGACTGCCCACCGGCACCGGCTTCTGGAACCTGACAGCCGGGATGTCGGTGCTGAAGACCTACGACCCGGTCGTGCTGTTCGGCAGTCTGTCCTATACGTACAACATCGCGCGCTCGTTTTCGGACATCTCGTCCGTGGTGGGCCAGACCGAACCCGCGACCGTCAAGCTTGGGGACATCGTCCAGTTTGGCGGGGGCGTCGCGCTGGCGTTCTCGGAAAAGGATTCGGCCAGCATCTCCTACACGATGGCACTCGAGCCGGAGTCAAAAACCCGCGCGCCCGGCGGCAGTTATTCGAAGGTACCGGGCAGCGAGACGACGGCCTCTGCCCTCACCTTTGGGTTGAATCACGTAGTGAACAGGCACCTGACGATCAACGCTTCGGTTTCGGTCGGGCTGACGCCTGACACGCCGAACTTCGTGGTCGGCGTGCGTTTTCCCTACACGTTCTGACGTGCCCACAATACGAGGTCAATCATGCGCGAATCATCCCATCTGACTGCCGTTACATCGTGTGCGGGCGAACGGTCGCGCCTGTCCGTTGGCCGCGCGGGCCACGCTGGCACCGTACATGTCACGACTGAACGAGTGCTGCTCTACGTCACCCACACGCCCAACCTGGCGCTGGCCGAGCATCTGAAGGGGCGAGGCTGGTCGGTATCGATCGCGTGTTCCGCGCAGGAGGCCGGCCGCGTCCTGAAACGCGGCATGGCCTGTGCGGGAATCATCGATCTGAACACCTTTGCGGATGCGGACCTGGGTGTCGTCGAAGCATGCCTGCGCCTGCCGCAGGTCAGCTGGCTTGCACTGGTTGCCCCGGAGCGGCTTGCCGATCCGCCGGTGCGTCGCCTGATCAGGCACTACTGCTTTGACTATCTCACGACGCCGGCGGAGACTGCGACGATCGACTATATTGTCGGGCATGCGTTTGGCATGGCCACGCTGAGCGATCCCGACCAGCTGTCGGGCGCTCTGGGCGAGGACCAGATGGTCGGCACCTGTGAGGCGATGCAGAAACTCTTTCGCATGATCCGCAAGGTCGCCAATACTGACGCCAGCGTCTTCATCTCCGGCGAATCGGGCACCGGCAAGGAGCTGACGGCGCTGGCGATTCACGAGCGCTCACTGCGCAGGCAGGCACCATTTGTCGCCATCAACTGTGGCGCGATCCCGTCTCATCTGCTGCAATCCGAACTGTTTGGCTATGAGCGTGGCGCGTTTACCGGTGCGAACCAGCGCAAGATTGGTCGCATCGAGGCGGCCGACGGAGGCACGCTGCTTCTTGACGAAATTGGCGATCTGCCGATGGAGAGCCAGGCGAGCCTGCTGCGCTTTCTGCAGGAGGGCAAGATTGAACACCTTGGCTCTCACGAGCCGATCCCCGTTGATGTGCGGATCATCTCAGCGACACACATTGATCTGGAAGCCGCGATGCGCGACGGGCGGTTTCGCCCCGACCTGTACCATCGCCTGTGCGTGCTGCGCGTCGATGAGCCGCCGTTGCGCGCACGCGGCAAGGACATTGATATTCTTGCGCACCACATCCTGAACCGGTTCAGGGCTGACAGCGCATGCAAGGTCCGCGGCTTCACGCCATCGGCGATCCAGGCGATGTACAACTACAGCTGGCCTGGTAACGTGCGCGAGCTGATCAATCGCGTGCGCCGTGCGATCGTGATGGCGGAAAACAAGCTGATCTCGGCGGAAGATCTCGATCTTAAACCGTTCACCGAACGGCAGACGACAACCCTGGCACAAGCCCGCGAAGCTGCCGAGAAGCAGGCCATCGAGACCGCGTTGCGGCGAAACCGCCACCGTCTCAATGAAGCCGCGACAGCGCTCGGCGTTTCAAGGGTCACCCTGTACCGGTTGATGTGTGCGTACGATCTGAAGCGGTGAAGGGGCAGTGTCGCAACAGGAACCTGGCGCCAACGGCGCTTATGGAGACACGGGTCATTAGTTGCACCACGCGGCCGTAATCAGGATCATGTTTTTGGGAAGGACTGCCTGGTGAAACGAGGGTCGACGCAGGTCGACATGTGCTGCGGCCCCCGCGTAAACGATGGTGGGAGAACCCCATTCGTATGCGTACCATGAAACCGGGCGCTGCGGCAGCAACAGGCCGTGACACCACCAGCGCCATGAATGCTGCCAGGAGAAAACCATGAACGATGCCAGCCTGGGCGCGCTCACCTGCGCAAACGGGATCACCTCACCTGAGGGCAACTGCAGCAACGCCAGCAACTCCGGCAACACACGGCAGCCGTACGTGTTCGTGGTGGACGGCGACGAGCGGGTCCTTCGCGCCCTTGCCCACCTGTTTCCCGGCTACGCCATCCAGACATTCAGTTGCGCCCGGGACTTTCTGGCGCATGCCGATATCGTCCATGCCCCGGCGTGCCTGCTGCTCGATCTGCGCCTGCCCGACCTCGACGGTCTTGCCGTGCAGCGCGAGGTCGGCGCGGTGCTGCCCGTCATCTTCCTGACCGGCCACGCGGACATCAACACGACTGTCAGGGCCATGAAAGCCGGCGCGTGTGACGTGCTGCCCAAGCCCGTCACCGAAACGATCCTGCTGCAGGCGGTCAAACACGCGATCCTGCGGGCCTCCAGGATGTTCGAGCGCAGACGGGAACTGGCGGAGATTGAACGATGCCTGTCGCAGCTGTCATCACGCGAACAGGCGGTGATGGCGGGGGTCGTCATGGGCCTGCTGAACAAGCAGATCGCAGCCCGGATGGGGGTTGCTATACAGACTGTCAAGGTCCATCGTGGCAGGGTCATGGCGAAGATGAACGCGAAGTCCGTGCCCGAACTGATTCGCATGGTCGACAAGGCAAACGCTGCACGCGAGGACCCACTGTGACATGGGGACCTGCGGGTCCCTGCCACGGAATCTCATCCCGGCATGCCGGGTCCGCGTGAGCGACACCAGGGATGACGGGTTGATGAGGCAGCCGGAGAACGGTTTGGCCAACACGTAGCGCTGTTCGATCAGCCAGCGAAACAGCGCGGAGCGCACCGTCAGCGCATAGGCCGTCGAGTGTGCAGACAGTCCGCCTACGAAGGGCCGCCATTCCACCTGATCGCGCGATCGGTGCTGCGGCTGCGGCCTGCCTCGCCATGATGCAGCACGACAAAATCCGTGGCGCGTCAGACAGTTATGTTCCGGCTCCTTCCAGTTATCCCCAGAGATGT
>NZ_JBNDKT010000057.1:0-31763 GCF_050435685.1 Paraburkholderia sp. GAS448 | reverse complement strand
CGGCTGTTAATTTTTAAAGATCGATCCGCTTGGCAAGCAGCTGCCTTGCAGCTGCTTTTTTCGCGCCCCTCATCAGAAGGGAGGCGAATTATGCGGACCGGCTCAGACATCGTCAAGCACATTCTGGAATTTATTTTTGACCGCGGCCTCTGTCTCGTCATCCACCAGGGACAGGCATTCAATACGCAGCTCCTGCGTCGCACCTGAGCAAGTATGCGTCGCTGGCGGTCGCCTTCATCGAAATGGCCTGCGATATTTTTTCGCCATGTCGGCATCGAGCAGTTCAACCAGCAGGTCAACTCCAGGGCGAGCGATGAATACGACCGAAAAGCGAATCAGCGACTGGCGCATCTTCCATTCGGACCAGCACATCGAGACACTGCGCACGAAACCCGACAAGATCGACCTCACCTGGTCAGACGGCCGGGTCAGTCCGTTCCACTTCGAGTGGTTGCGCGACAATTGTCCATGCAACGTCTGTGTGCATGAGATGACCCGCGAACAGGTATTCGAGATCGTCGATGTAGAGGTGCAAGGGACGCCAGCGAATGCGGCTGTCGATGAATACGGCGAACTGTGCGTCGAATGGCAGGACGGACATATCAGCCGCTTCGAGCCGGGTTGGTTACGCGCTCACGCCTACGACGCTGAATCTCGCGTCGAACGCGCCGCACAGACGCATATCGCGAAGACCTGGGGCATCGACTATCAGCGTGCGCTCGAAACCTTTCACTACGCAGCACTAATGGAAGACGATGCGGCGCTGCTCGTCTGGCTCAGGGCGCTAGGCACCCGTGGAGTGACACTCGTCACCGGCGTACCCGTCGAGCGTGGCACCGTGCGCACGCTCGCCGAACGCATTTCGTTCGTGCGCGAGAGCAACTTCGGTGTGGTCTTTAACGTCGAGTCCAGGCCAGATGCAAACAGCAACGCATACACGTCGCTCAACTTGCCCCCGCACACGGACCTTCCAACTCGCGAGTTACAGCCGGGGCTACAGTTTCTGCACTGCCTCGTCAACGACGCGCAAGGCGGCGACAGCATCTTTGTGGACGGGCTCGCGATCGCCCACGCACTGCGCGAACGTTGGCCGGACGAGTTTCACACCCTGACCACGTTGCCGCTCGAATTCCGGAACAAGGACAAGGCGACCGACTACCGCTGGACGGCGCCGCTGATTCAACTCGGCGTCAACGGCGAAGTGATCGAACTACGTGTGGCAAATTTCCTGCGCGGTCCGTTCGATGCGCCGGTGGACGAAATGCCCGCACTGTACCGCGCCTATCGACGGTTCGTCGCACTCACGCGAGATCCGTCGTTTCGCATCGTGAAGCGGCTGCGCGCAGGGGACATGTGGGTATTTGACAACCGCCGTGTACTGCATTCCCGCACGGAGTTCGATCCGTCGTCGGGCAAGCGTCATCTGCAAGGTTGTTATGTCGACCGTGACGAACTGATGTCGCGTATCCGCGTGCTCGAACGGACAATCGGTCAGGCTTGATCGGGCATTGCTCCAAGGGGGCACCATTCAGTGCCCCAGTCCGGCGCGCCCCTGGAAGCGACTGCGACACACGCTCCATTACGCATCTGTCGCGATGAGATTTGTTGGGGGACCGTGCCTGCCCAGCACGAATTTACCGGAGCAATGGTTCGCCCCTGGCGTGCCGGTCGCACGCGAGGCGACCGGCACAAGACAACACGCATGAAAGCGCACACGAACTTTCTGCCCCAACAGAACCGTTACTCCGGCAGCACCGCGACGGATGCCTCACTGGTCAACAGCAGGAATGTCAGCGATTCCTGCAGGTACAGACGGACCGTGTTTTCTGTGTGGCTAAGATAGCCGATCGACAGGTCCTGACCGATATGCAGATCGAAGTCGCCGCCGCGGGTCGATAGCACACTGCCGCCGTCGATGGCCGGGGCCCAGATGATCTCTCCATTCACCAGCCGTCTGATGTGTTCGAGCACAGGGTAACCCTGATCGCTCGCTTCGCTCACGGCGGTATAGGCATCGGCACCGAGCAACACCGAGTACGGGCCGTCGACGCCGGCAAGACGCAGCTGTTCGAGCGCCTTGGCGATCACGGCCGGATAGTCGCTTAGCTCGGCCGGCAACGCGAGAACGGGGTTCGACGTGCCTTCGCGGATGCCGACGATATTCGCCGCCTTGTAGCCGTCGAAAATGGCGCGGTCCTCGGCATAGGCCAGTTGCATGGCGGCATCTTTCGCCGGCTGCCAGTCGGAGTCGTTCGCCCCGCGCTCGACATCGTCGATGGCCTCACGCTGCAACTCGAAGGGCACGCGCAGTTCGACCAGCGCCTTCACCTCGCGCTGTCGTGCGCTTACGCCTTCCTGCGGGGCTGCGATGATTGACTGGTGACCTGTGCCGACCGCTGACAGGTCGGCGCCACCCGGTCCCTTTAGATCGACGACGCGGCGTCCGGCCACCGAGCGCTTGAAAGTCCGCGCGACCTCTTCCTCGATCTGCGACCAGGCGACGGCGGAGATGGGGGCGAGTTCTCGATGCAGGTTATTCATTTTTGAGTGCTCCTTTCAGAGAGCCGATGTTCAGCGACCCATCGCTGACCGGCTTGGCGGAAGGTAAGGCTTCGGACTGTCCTGCGGTGCTCGCAGCGGCGGCCGGGCTGCGATCGGCGAGCGCTTCAAGCAGTGGGGCCGAGGGCACAAAGAACAGGCCACCCGTCACGGCGCGGCTGAAATCGAGCAGCCGGTCGTAGTTGCCGGGCGGCCGGCCGACGAACATGTTTTCCAGCATCTGTTCGATCGGCGCCGGCGAACGGGCATAGCCGATGAAATACGTCCCGAACTCGCCCGAGCCCGGCCGCCCGAATGGCATGTTGTCGCGAAGGATTTTGACTTCCTCGCCATTCTCCGTGAGCGTGGTGAGCGAACTGTGAGACGAGGTTGGCTTGATCGCGTCGTCGAGTTCGATGTCGGAGAGTTTTGTGCGGCCGATGACGCGTTCCTGCGTTTCGACCGGCAGCGCGTTCCAGCTGGCCATGTCGTGCAGGTATTTCTGCACGAGGACATAGCTGCCGCCGGCGAATTCGCCATCTTCGTCGCCGATCGTGGTGAAGGCGATTGCCTCGTTACCCTCCGGATTCTCCGTTCCGTCGACGAAACCGATGATGCTACGCTGATCGAAATAGCGAAAGCCGTGCACTTCGTCCACGGTCGTCACCGCGGCGCCGAGCCGGTCCATCAATTGGGTCGCCAGTTCAAAGCAAACGTCCATCTGGTCGGCGCGAATGTGCAGCAGGATATCGCCCGGTGTCGACACAGCAACGCGCTCGCCCGAGCCGAATTCGCGAAACGGATGCAGACCGGCTGGGCGTGGCTCGCCGAAGAGGGTGTCCCACGCGGCGGAGCCGAAACCGCACACGCACGACAAGCCAGCGGAAGGGACCCGCTTGCCCACCGCTCGCACGAGCGCGGCAATGTCCGCGCACCATGCGCGCACGACGGCGTGGCTGTCGGCGTCAGGCGAGACGGTCAGGACGATGAAGATCGCGCTTCTCGTAACCGGCACGGATACGGCTTGGGGTTCGGCAGCGCCGGCAGCAGATATCGGGGTATCGGGCATCGCTCGGGGACCTGGCAGTGAGGACTGGGCTCCAGCATATATAACCCAAAGCGGCAGGGAACGCCAGGCGCAGCCGCGATGGAATCCGCCCTTTTCGCGTGGCATTCCGCCCGGCATTCCGGCATGGACGGGCGAACGGACCGCAGGCGGGCTCAGCCTGGCGCGTTGCGTCGCCGTCGGCTGGCCTGCCGGGCTCGCGGAAGACGAAGCGCTCTCGTTGCCACGCGCCTTGCCGGGCGTGGGTGTGTAGCGCTAACATGCGTTCGACAGTCACCATGCCGCGAGAAATCGAGCGGGCGGGCGAAACCCGGGTTGGCCTTGCGGATTGCCCCGCAACGGCCCCTCGGGCGATCGACACTGTGTCGCGACACCGAATCATGACGTCTGGAGACAAACGATGAAAAACGGACGAACGGCGCGCCTCGCGCAACACGGCCTGAGAGCTGCAAGAATGAGCCTCGCGATCGGTGCCGCATTGCTTGCGGCCAGCGCGGCGAACGCTGCGCAGGTAGAGGTGCTGCATTACTGGACATCCGGCGGCGAAGCGAAGTCCGCGCAAGTGCTGAAACAGATGCTGGAGCAGAAAGGCCACACGTGGGTCGATTTTGCCGTCGCTGGGGGCGCCGGGGCCAATGCGATGACAGCGCTCAAGACGCGCGTGATTTCGGGCAATCCGCCTGCGGCGGCGCAGATCAAGGGGCCGGCGATTCAGGAATGGGGCGACGAAGGAGTCCTGCTGTCGATCGACGATGTGGCGAAACGCGAGAACTGGGACAAACTGCTGCCGCCGGAGATCGCGAGCATCATGAAATATAAGGGCGAATATGTCGGGGCGCCCGTCAACGTGCATCGCGTGAACTGGCTGTGGATCAACGCCGACGCGCTGAAGAAGGTCAACGCGCAACCGCCCTCGACGTGGGACGACTTCTTCAAGGTCGCGGACGCGTTGCAGAAAGCGGGCATCACGCCAGTCGCAATTGGTGGCCAGTCGTGGCAGCAAGCCGAGATGTTCGAAACAGTGGCGCTCGGGGTGGGAGGCGCGGAGTTCTACAGGAAGGCGTTCGTGCAACTGGATCAGGCGACGCTCAAAGGGCCCACGATGGTCAAGGCGCTCGAGACCTTCAGGAAGATCAAACCGTATACCGACAAGGGTCAGACGGGCCGCGACTGGAATATGGCGACAGGCATGGTCATCAGCGGCAAGGCCGGGATGCAGTTCATGGGGGACTGGGCGAAGGGCGAGTTCAGTGTTGCCAACAAGGTGCCAGGCAAGGACTATCTGTGTGTGCCCGGGCCCGGCTCGCGGAACGCATACACGTTCAACGTCGACAGTTTCGTGTTCTTCAAGGTGAAAACCCCGGGCGTCGAGAAAGGGCAGAAAGATCTCGCGAGCCTGCTGCTGAGCCCGCAATTCCAGGAAGTTTTCAACCTCAACAAAGGCTCGATTCCGGTCCGGCAGGGGATGGATCTTTCAAAGTTCGATGCGTGCGCACAGAAGTCCGAGGCCGATTTCAAAAGCGCTGGAGCCAAGGGAACGCTGGTGCCTTCGTGGGCGCATGACATGATCGACAAACCTTCCGTGGAAGGTGCGTTCTATGACGTGATCGGCAAATTCTGGAATGACGACAGCGAAACCGCGCAGGAGGCCGCGAACAAGCTGGCAGTCGCGGCTAAAACCGACTGACGCAAACGGCAGAACGTCTTGTGCGCCAGGGGAGACCAGCGCTCAGGCGTTCTGCCATGATTTCCACAAGCGCCCTTGAAAGGGTCCTGTCGCGGCAAGAACTACAACAAACAGATCAGACCGCGCCCGGACTCACATACGCCGTCTTCACCACAGTGTAAAACTCACGCGCATAACTGCCCTGCTCGCGCGGACCGTAACTCGAGCCCTTGCGGCCGCCAAACGGCACGTGATAGTCCACGCCAGCGGTTGCTGCGTTCACCATCACCATGCCGGCCTGCACATGACGACGGAAGTGGCTCGAGTACTTCAGCGACGTTGTGCAGATGCCCGCGGAAAGCCCGAATTCCGTGTCGTTGGCGACCGAGAGCGCCTCGTTATAGTCCTTGACCTTGATGACCGAGGCTACCGGACCGAAAACTTCTTCCCGGTTGATGCGCATGGCGGGCGTCGTGTCGGTGACCAGCGCCGGCGACAGAAAGTAGCCGCGCGTACCGCGCTCGATCCGCTCGCCGCCGAAGACCGTGCCGCCCTCCTCCCGAGCGATGGCGATATACCGCTCGTCCTGCTGAAGCTGCTTGTCGTCGACGACCGGGCCGATGTGTGTGCCCGCATCAAGCGCATCGCCCACCTTCAGGGCCCGCATGCGCACTTTCATGGCGTCGATGAACCGGTCGTAAATGCCTTCGGTAACAATGAGGCGGCTTGAGGCCGTGCAGCGCTGGCCCGTCGAGTAAAACGCGCCGTTGATGCACGCTTCGACTGCGACGTCGAGGTCGGCGTCGTCGAGCACCACCATCGGGTTCTTGCCTCCCATCTCCAGCTGGAACTTCTTGCCCGAGGCGAAACACTTCGCGCCAATGGCACGACCGGTCGAAACAGAACCGGTGAAGCTCACGGCGTCGACATCCGGCGAAGATACCAGCGCTTCGCCGACCACGGCCCCCCGCCCCATGACGAGGTTGATCACGCCCGCCGGCGCCCCAGCCTCCGCGATTATCCTGACGAGTTCCCACGTGCTGGCCGGAACGAGGTCGGCCGGTTTGATCACAACGGTATTGCCGTAAGCAAGCGCCGGTGCGATCTTCCAGGCGGGGATGGCGATGGGGAAATTCCATGGCGTAATGAGACCGATCACGCCGAGCGGCTCTCTGGTCACTTCCACTGTCATGCCCGGGCGGACGGACGGCACGGTTTCGCCACCGATGCGTAGCGCTTCGCCCGCAAAGAACTTGAAGATCTGCCCGGCGCGGCCCACTTCGCCGATCGCCTCGGGCAACGTCTTGCCTTCTTCGCGCGCCAGCAGCCGGCCAAGTTCGGCCTTGCGCGCGAGGATGCTGCTGCCCACCTGATCGAGCAGGTCAAAGCGCTGCTGGGGTGTCGACATAGACCATTGCGCAAACGCCCTGCGCGCAGCGCTGATGGCACGCTGCGTCTGGTCGGCGTCGGCCTGGGCGAACTCGCCGATGATGTCGTCGAGGTTCGACGGATTGACGTTGCGGGAAGCGCTCGCGCCTTCTACCCACTGGCCATCGATGTAATTGGCAAACTGGCTCATGCTGTCGTTCTCAAGTCGATATGAATTGAAGCCCCTGCCGGGAACACCAGGTAGACCGGTGACGGCGGGGCGACCGGAAAAGCGGCCCGGTTACGGGTGGCGCAACAACCGCTCAGCCCGCATCGAGCAGGCCGCGGGCGGCCAGGTTCTGGTACAGCGCGCGCACACCGAACGTCCACGGTTCGATTTCCGTGCTCAGCCGGACGGTGTTGGTCAGCGCGCCCAGTTGCGGCGTCGATATGGTCACCACGTCACCCAGGTGATGCGTGAACCCTGCGCCGCTTGCGTCACGGTCCTTGATGGGCGAGAACATGGTGCCAAGGAACAGCATGAAGCCGTCCGGGTACTGGTGGTGCCTGCCCCAGGTCTGGGCCACGAGGCTTGCCGGGTCACGGCTGATTTCGCTCATGTGGCTCACGCCTTCAAGCACGAAGCCGTCGTCGGCACCGTCGACACGCAACGACACGCTGGCACTGCGCACGGAGTCGAGCGTAAATGCGCCGTCGAAGAGGCGCACAAACGGCCCGATGGCGCACGAGCCATTGTTGTCCTTGCACTTGCCAAGCAGGAGCGCCGAGCGGCCTTCGATGTCGCGCAGGTTCACGTCGTTGCCAAGGGTGGCGCCGACCACTTCGCCGCGGCTATTCACCGCGAGCACGATTTCAGGTTCCGGGTTGTTCCAGGTCGATGCGGCGAGAAGCCCCACACCGGCGCCAAAACCTACCGCCGACATCGGCTGCGACTTTGAAAATACCTCTGCGTCCGGGCCAATACCCACTTCCATGTACTGCGACCACGCACCACGGCGCTCGAGTTCTGCCTTCAGCTTCATTGCCGCGTCCGAGCCCGGCGCGATTTTCGAAAGATCCGTGCCGATGACCGAGGCAATCGTCTCGCGAACCTCCTTGGCCTTTAAGGGGTCGCCGCCAGCCTGCTCTTCGATGACGCGCTCGATGAGACTCACAGCAAACGTCACGCCGCATGCCTTGATGGCCTGAACGTCGCACGGCGCAAGCAGCCGCACTGCGGGCGTCGCGCCGGGTACGTTGGCGGCAATGAGATCGCTCACTGCACCGAGTGATTCACCCGGCGCGGTGCGCGCGATATCCAGCAGGTCAGCGCGCTCGAAGAGGTCGGCGGTGGTCGGCACGGCGGCGGTGATATCGAACACTTCGCCGCTGCGCACGACGACCACGGACGGCCCTTCATGCCGCCCGGCTTTGCGCCACACCCGGCCCACCAGCAGCGCGTCGTCGATATCGTCTGGAAGGAAACCGGGTTGAGAAGAAGTGGACATAGGAAAGGATGGTTTCTGAATAGTTGGAAGACCCGGAAAGCCGGGCCTCAAACCCGGCTTCACGCCTTGAGTTTAGTGCGAGTGCCGCGGATCGCCTCGCTCGGCAATCACCTTGAGATGGAGCGTCGCGGGTTCCAGGCACCCGCCCGTCGAGAGCTGCCCGACGGTCTGGCGATACAGCTCCTGCCACGGCGTCTGTGCGGGCGGGATGTCGAACGTCGCGGTTTCACGGCGCCGCGCGAGTTCCGCCGCATCGACGAGCACGTTGACGCTGCGCGTATTCAGATCCACGCGAATCCGGTCGTTCGTGCGCAGCAGGCCAAGACCGCCGCCCACCGCCGCCTCGGGAGACATGTTGAGAATCGAAGGGCTCGCGGAAGTGCCGCTTTGCCGGCCGTCGCCGAGCGTTGGAAGAGACGTGATGCCCTGGCGCACCATCTCGGCCGGCGGCGCCATGTTGACCACCTCTGCACTGCCCGGATAGCCGACCGTTCCCGCACCCCGGATCACGAGAATGCAGTGCTGGTCGATTTCCAGCGACGGGTCGTTGATGCGCGCGTGATAATCCTCCGGACCATCGAAGACGATCGCGCGGGCTTCGAACGTATTTTCCTCGCCGGGTTCGCTCAGGTAGGTCTGCCGGAACGCATCGCCGACCACGGACATCTTCATGATCGCACTGTCAAAGAAGTTGCCCGACAGCACGATGAACCCTGCGCCATGTTTGAGCGGCTCATCCGTCGTCCTGATGACGTCGCGATCCGCCGCCGGCGCATCCGCTGCGATGTCGCCGATGGTACGGCCCGAGACGGTCAGACACTCACGGTGCACGAGTCCTCCCTGTGCCAGCTCGCGCAGTACGGCGGGCACGCCGCCCGCGCGGTGAAAGCTCTCACCCAGATATTCGCCCGCAGGCATGCAGTTCACGATCAGCGGCACCTGCTCGCCCACGCGCTGCCAGTCGTCGAGACTCAGCTCGACGCCCATGTGGCGTGCAATCGCAATCAGGTGCGGCGGACAGTTACTCGAAGCGCCCAGCGCCGAGGCAACCACGATGGCGTTTTCGAACGCCGCCTTCGTCATGATGTGCGATGGGCGTACGTCTTCGCGCACAAGGTCGACGATGCGCTTGCCAGTGGCGTAAGCCATCTGGCCGCGTTCGCGATACGCTGCGGGAATGCTTGCGCAGCCAGGCAGCGACATGCCAAGCGCTTCCGCCAGGCTGTTCATCGAGAGCGCCGTGCCCATCGTGTTGCAGTGACCGATCGAGGGCGACGATGCGGTCGTGAGCTGCATGAAACCCTCGTAGTCGATTTCCCCTGTGGCGAGCAGATTGCGGGCATGCCAGATGACGGTCCCCGAACCCACGCGCTTGCCCTCGTGCCAGCCGTCGAGCATCGGGCCGCCCGAGAGCACGATGGCGGGCATGTCCACGGTCGCCGCCGCCATCAGGCAGGCGGGCGTGGTCTTGTCACAGCCGGTGGTCAGCACAACGCCATCGAGCGGAAAGCCGTGCAGGATTTCGACCAGACCGAGATACGCAAGATTGCGGTCGAGTGCGGCGGTCGGCCTGCGGCTCTGTTCGGCGAGCGGGTGAACCGGGAATTCCATCGGGATGCCGCCTGCGTCGCGGATGCCTGCCTTGGTACGTGCGGCAAGTTCGATGTGGTGCCGGTTGCAGGGCGCGAGGTCACTGCCCGTTTGCGCGATGCCGATGATGGGGCGGCCCGACTGAAGTTCTTCGCGCGTCAGGCCATAGTTCATGAAGCGCTCGACGTAGAGCGCCGTCATATCCGCGTGCGAGGGATCGTCGAACCATTTCTGGCTTCTCAGCCTGCGTGGTATGGATGCTGACATCTTGCTTGTCTCTCTCTCATGGAGATAGTTGAATCGCTTGCGTACTTCGCTGCACTCGCCGTTTGACGGCCGGGCCTGCTGTCTTCGTTGTTCCGCGAAGTGCATGGACACCACTGCAACGTATTGCGCCAACCGATGCACTATCTTCGATTACGTTACCGGAAACATCCTGAATGTTACGCGCGGCTATCTGTGCAAACAACCAAGGGCACGGTTTTCATGTCCGTTCGCGCATTCCGGAAAACCCCGGGCCGCTCGGGTCGCATATCTGGTTTGCAGCGTGCCGACTCGCGTTACGCTCGCGCAGCGATCCTGTTCCGCGCCCCCGATCATTGCGAAAAGCCCCTTGTGCATCGCGCCTGGGGTTGGCCGCGCGTCGGAGAACGAAACGAAAACAGTCCGCCTGCAAGCGGCTGCTGCTGGCGCTCTTCTGACGACAGTCCCTTCCAGGCCGTCGAAACATAGACAGTCCGCAGATCGTCCCCACCAAACGCGAGCTTCGTGACATTGGCGCAGGGAAACGGCACCTGCTCCACACGCTTGCCATCGGGCGAGTACCGTTCGATACGCCATCCGCCGAAAAGAGCAATCCACACGAATCCGTCGGCATCGACCGCCATTCCGTCCGGGTATCCGTCGCCGGAAATCGCGGCAAACGTGCGTTTGCGCGACAACGTCCCGTCTTCGCTCACGTCGAAGGCATACACCACGCGCCGCATGGTGTCGCCGTGATAGAGCGTGCGTCCGTCCGGGCTCAATGCCGGGCCGTTGGTGATCACATATCCGTCGTCATGGGCCACCACTTGCCCTTCGTCGCTCACGCGATACAGGGTGCCGTTCGGCTGCTCTTCGCCGTCATCCATTGAACCGAACCACAGGTGCCCGCTGGCATCCACGAAGCCGTCATTGAGCCGGTTGCCTGGCAGGTGTGCTTCGACTTCCTTGAGCTTGCTGAATTGCCCGCTCCGGGCATCGAAGCGATGCAGGCCGTCCGGCAGGCCGCAAATAAGCGCATGGTGGTCTGCAAGCGGCACGACAAAACCGGGCTGGGCGGGCGCCTTCCACGTCTGCGTTTGCCCCGTGGCGACCGACAGACGATGGATATTGCAGCCCTTGATATCGACGAAGTAGACCGCGTTCTCCTCGGCCTGCCACAGCGGACCTTCGCCCAGTTCGGCATTGTCCGGCCATACGCAGACAGGGACGCTGGTGCTCATTCGCCGTACCACCCGGCATCGACGAAATAGTCACGCCCGGAACAGCGGGCCGCATCATCGGACGCAAGAAACAATGCCATCCGGGCGACGTGCTCGGGCTCGATCCGTTGACGCAGACATTGGCTCGCGACAACCTTCGCTTCGCTCTCAGGCGACTGCCACAACTGCATCTGACGGGGGGTTCGAACCGCGCCCGGGATAATGCAGTTCACACGTATGCCGGCGTCTCCGAGATCGCGCGCCAGGCCACGCGTCAGCCCCTCGATACCGGACTTCGCACTCATGTAGATAGCCAGGTTCGGCATTGCCAGGTGCCAGGAAATCGAGCCAAGATTCAGGATCACGCCGCGCCCGATCTTGCGCATGCCCGCCGCTGCGGTCTGGGCGCAAAAGAAATGGTGCCGCAGGTTCACGGCGATGCGTTCGTCCCAGTAGGACGACGTGACGGCGTCGAGTTCGTGCCGGTCGTCATTGCCGGCATTGTTGACGAGAACCTCGATCGGCCCGGCGATATCGACGATCCCGGCGAAGGTGCTCTGTATTGCGTCCACACTGCGCAGGTCGCAGCGACGGAACAATGGCGGGTGGGTGGCGTCGCGCAGCGATTCCTGCAATGCCAGTGAATCTTCCTCGGCGACGTCAAGGAAAAAAACCCGCGCACCCTGCCGTGCGAATGCCTCGACCATCGCGGCGCCAATGCCGCTGCCGCCGCCGGTGATAACGACTGTCTTGCCTGAGAGGCTGGGATAGATTGCGTACGACATCTGATTTTCCACTTGTTACGAGTATGACAACAAACACATCGCGCCCAGCCGCCCCCTGGCTGGCGCGCTCCCCCGATTTGCCGCTTACTGCAGTATTTCGACCTCGCTCACCATGCGCCAGTCGCGTTCGAGGGTTCTCACAGCGTCACCGGCAACAGTCACCGTGTCAGTCAGGTAAACGTCGCGGCTCGAGCTTCCGACCATCAGATCGAACTCGCCCGGTTCGACGATGCGCTCGCCTCGCCCATCGGTGAAATTGAGCATGTCCACGGGAATCCTTACGCGAACCTTCGCAGAAGCGTCTGCCGCCAGTGGCACGCGTGCGAAGGCCTTCAATTCACGCACCGGTCGCGACGATGAGGCGAGCCTGTCGCGCACATAGATCTGCACGATTTCGCTGCCTTCGCGCGGGCCGACGTTTTCGACCGTGAAGCTCAATTCGATGGTCCCGTCCTCGAGCGGCACTTCACGTCGGGCCAGCGTGAGCCCGGCGTAACGGAACTGCGTGTAACTGAGCCCAAAACCGAACGGATAGCGGCAACCAAAATGGTAGGCAATCGGCGTGCCGGCGCTCTTCAGCCGGTGGTTGTATGTATAGGGCACGGCCCCGGCGCTCTTCGGCACTGACAGCGGCAAGCGGCCCGTGAAATTGGCGCGGCCCACCAGCAGATCCGCGAGTGCCTCGGCGCCCCGCTCGCCCGGCGCGAACGCCATGACCTGCGCGGCGATCCGGTCCTCCAGACCACCCAGGTTATAGGGACGGCCACCCGTCATCACGACGACCGTCGGCGTGCCGCTGTCGACCACCGCAGCCAGCAAAGCCTGTTGCACGCCGGGGAGATCCAGGCTGTCGGTGTCCGAGCCCTCGCCCACCGTGCCAGACTGGAACAGCCCCGCCAGATCGCCGACGAAGACGACCGCAACGCCCGCCTGTCGCGCGGCTTCGACCGCCGCCGCGATGCGGCCTGTGTCCTGGCTGATCAACTCGTCACGGCCCGCGTCGGCCATGACGTCCAGCGCCACGTCGCCGGGGAACACGGGTGCGCCGGCACGGCGCACTGCAATGATGTCGCAGCCGCGGGCATAGATGACCCGTTCATCGCCAAGCAGCGTGCGCAGTGCCTGCAGCGGCGTCCCGATCGATGCGCCCGACTGCTCGCCCGCGTTGATCAGGTGCACCGGAAAACTGTAGCCGGCCAAGAGCGCCAGCGGATCGTCGGCGGTCGGCCCGATGACCGCGACCTTCGCCGACCCTTTGGCATCCAGCGGCAACGCGCCGCCTTCGTTGCGCAGGAGCACGGCCGATTCGAGCGCCACCTGATAAGCCGTGTCGCCGGCCGATTCGCTTTTCACGTCCACACGGTCCGCATCGACGTACGGATTTTCGAACAGGCCGAGGCGGAACTTCGTGCGCAACACCCTCGATACGGCAGCGTCGATCGTCTCTTCGCTGATCTCGCCGCGCGCCAGCGCTTCTTTCAGGTGCAGTGCGCATTCGTGTCCGGGCAACTCGACGTCGAGTCCCGCATTGAACGCGAGCGCTGCGGCAGCCGCGCTGTCGCGCGCGACCGCATGGTGACTGTAGAGCAGATCGACGGCGGCATAGTCCGCGACGACCAACCCGTCGAAGCCCCACTTTTCGCGCAAGGTGGTCGTGAGCAACGTGCGGTCCGCATGGCACGGCACGCCGTCGATATCGTGATAGGCGGGCATGATGGACCCCGCGTCCGCAAGCTTGACCGCCATCTCGAACGGCAGCATGAAGATGTCGTTGAGTTCCCGCGGGCCGACGTGAACGGGCGCGTGATTGCGGCCGCCTTCGCTAGCCGAATGCCCGACGAAATGCTTGAGCGTCGCAAGCAGGTCTCGCCGTTCTCCCTGCAGCCCCTTGACGTAGTGACAAGCGAGTACCCCGACCAGATAGGGATCTTCGCCAAGCGTCTCTTCGGTGCGTCCCCAGCGTGGATCGCGCGATACGTCCAGCACCGGCGCGAGCCCTTGATGGCAGCCAATCGAGCGCGCCTGCTCGCCGATGATCTGCCCCACCCGTTCGACGAGCACCGGATTCCAGGTCGCCGCATAGTTCAGCGGCGACGGGAACAGCGTGGCGTCCTTGATCATCAGGCCGACCAGACATTCTTCGTGAGACATGACTGGAATACCCAGGCGTGTGTTCTCCACCATCTGCCGCTGCAGCGCGTTGAGCGCACGCACGCCCTCCCTCGGATCGACTGTATGCGTCCCGAGCGGACGCGTAATCTGACCGAGCCCGTGTTGAAGCAGGGTTTCGACCGCGATACCGGCTTCGCCATGTGCAAAGTCCACGGTACGCGCTTCGTGATTGCCGTCGGACGACAGCTTCAGCCACGCGGCGTGAAGCTGGGCAATCTTCTCGTCCAGCGTCATGCGCGCCAGCAAATCGGAAACGCGCTCGTCCACAGCCGCCGCGGGGTTGCGGTAGAGCGGAATCTCACTTTGGCGAAGCAACATCTGGAACTCCTTTAAATTATTCTGGTGTGCAAGGCGCGCATAGCGCCGACAATTCCGTTTTTCATCACAATCGCAGGGAACGGCGTCGATCCGTCTGAACCCCTTCCCCGTGCTTCATATTCCTTGCAAATTTCGCAGTCCTCTAAATTTCCCAAATACTGAAATGACTGGAAATTCGTTGCCTCGATATCGCGACGAAGCAGCATTGCTTCGCCGTTTGCGGCCGTCGTTCGTCCGGCGCGGGCTCGTCAGCTCAAACGTAAGGTTCAGTTCAGACGCGGCAGCGCGAAGTCCTGTTCGTCGAACACGTGGCAGGCTTCGGGCGCCAGCGTAAGTTCGATGCGTTCGTCGTGCGACACACCGCCATCGCCCGGCAGTTTGGCGATCAGCGCGTTGCCGTCACGGCTACCGCCGTCGATATGCACGTAGCTGTGCTCACCCATCCGTTCCACGAGACGCACGGCGCAGCGAATCGCCTGGGCGCCTGGCTGACCATTGGGCAAAGCCAGGTGTTCCGGGCGGATGCCCAACGTGACATGCGTGCCCACTTGCAGCTTGCGACCGTCGACATGCGCACGCACGCGCTCACCGCTCGTCAGCTCGATCTCGATACCCTGGGGGTCGATCGCCGTTACTGCGCCCGGCAGGAAGTTCATCTTCGGCGAGCCGATGAAGCCCGCCACGAAGCGGCTCTTGGGACGGTGATACAGATCCAGCGGCGCGCCGATCTGCGCGATGCTGCCGTGCTTCTCCAATTCGGCACCGGCTTGCAACAGCACGATCTTGTCGGCCAATGCCATGGCTTCGATCTGGTCGTGCGTGACGTAAACCGCGCTCGCCTGGCGGAATTCGCGGTGCAGACGCGCGATCTCGATACGGGTCTGCACGCGCAGCGCTGCGTCGAGATTCGACAACGGCTCGTCGAACAGGAACACGCCCGGCTCGCGCACGATCGCGCGGCCGATCGCCACGCGCTGCCGCTGTCCACCGGACAATGCAGCGGGCTTGCGGTCCAGCAGCCCATCGAGCTGCAGCGTGGCAGCCGTGCGACGCACCTTGCTGTCGATCGTCGCCTTGTCGATCTTCGCCTGACGCAGGCCGAACGCCATGTTCTCGTAGACGCTCATGTGCGGATACAGCGCGTAGTTCTGGAACACCATGGCGACACGGCGCTCCGCCGGCGACACGTTGTTCATCAGCTCGCCGTCAATGCGCAGCTCGCCGGCGGTGATCGATTCGAGACCGGCGATCATGCGCAGCAGCGTGGACTTGCCGCAGCCCGACGGCCCGAGGAATACGCAGAATTCGTCCTTGCCGACATCGAGGTTGGCGTCGCGGATCACCGCGTTGCCGCTTGCATAGGACTTCTGTACGTTAGTGAGGGAAATGCTTGCCATATCGTTTTATGCGAAGTTCGGTGTGCGGGCCACTTTAGCCCGCACGATTGGAGGCGGTGTGCGACGTGGATCAGCCCTTGAGCGAGCCAGCCATCATCCCCTTGATCACGCGCTCCTGACCGAACGCGTAGGCAACAATCAGCGGCAGCGACGTGAGCACGAGGACAGCCAGCATCGAGGGTATGTTCGACGCGTATTGCCCCATGAAGTCCCAGATCGCGAGCGGCAGCGTACGGTGCTCGGACGTCGACGTGAGCATGTACGCGAAGATGAACTCGTTCCAGAGACCAATGCCGTTGAAGATCGCCACAGTGGCGAGCCCCGGTCCCGAAAGCGGGAAGAAAATACGCCAGAAGATACGGAACGGACTGCAGCCGTCGAGCTGCGCCGCTTCTTCAAGCTCGCGCGGAATCTGGCGCATGAACTCGGTCAGGATGAAGATCGACACCGGCAGACTGAGGGCCACATAAGGGCCGAGCAGCGCGAACTGCGTATCGTAAAGACCGAGGTTGCGCGTAAGCAGATAGATCGGCACGAGCGTCGCATGCAGCGGCACGATCATGCCGGCGACCACGAGACCGAACAGCGTCTTGTTCAGCGTGAAGCGCATACGCGCAAACACGTAGGCCGCCATCGCACTGATGATGACGATCAGCACCACCGACACGCCCACCGTGAACACGCTGTTACGGAAATACGTGAAGAACGGCCCCTTCAGCACAGCCGCGTAATTCCCCCAATACAGGTGGCTCGGCGGCGCCCACACGGACGTCGCGAAGGTCTCTTCCTGACTCTTGAAGCTTGACGCGACCATGAAGATAAACGGGATCGTCGTGACAGCCAGCCAGATCAGTGCCAGGAGAGGAATCCCCACGCGGGGGAAACGTAGTTTCTTGTTCATGGTTCAGACCTCGGTTGCATAACGGCGGGTGAGGTACATCGATACCGCCGCCACCGTGATGACGATAAGGAACATCGCCGAGCCGATGGTGCTGCCGTACCCGAGCTGGAACGAACTAAACACCGTGCGATACATGTAGGTGGCCATCACCTCGGACGAGCCTTCGGGGCCGCCACCGGTCATGACAAAGACCAGATCGAAGTAACGCAGCGATCCGAGCACGGACAGGAGCACAGCCGTGCGCAGCGTGCCTTGCAGGTGCGGCAGCTTGATGCGCCAGAAAATGGTCCACTCGGAGGCGCCGTCGAGGAGGGCAGCCTCGTTGACCTCGGCCGGCATTGACGAGAGACCGGCGAGGAACAGAATCATGTAGAAAGGCGCGTTCTGCCAGATGATCACGGCAATGCTCGCACCCAGCGAAAAACGCGTGTCGCCCAGCCAGTCCTTCGCGAAGACATCAAGCCCGAATGCCTGCAGCGCGACGTTGAGCGGACCGAAATTCGGATCGTAGATTTGCTTGAACAGCACGCCGATCGCCACGCTCGACATGAGCAGCGGCAGGAAATAGAGAACCTTGAGCACGCGCGAGCCACGGCCGGCCTTTTCCAGCAGCACGGCGAGCACGAGCGCGATCGGAAGCTGGATGATGATCGACGCGACGGCAAGAATCACGTTGTTCTTGAGCGATTGCCAGAACACCATGTCCTGGGCAAGTCGCCCCCAGTTCGCGAGCCCGATATAACGGGCAGTGTTGCCAAGGCCATTCCAGTCGAGCAGCGACAGCCGCAGACTGGAGACGAGCGGATAAAGCAGGAACACGGCCAGCAGCAGCAGCGACGGCGCAAGAAACACGACCGTGACGAGCGTTTGCGATGAGAGGCGCAGCCGGCGTTCGGGTGTAGCGGAAAGTGCGATATTCACGAGCGTGTATGCCGGCCGGCACCTCGCGGTGCCGGCCGGACCTTTCTTTAGGACTGAGATTAACCGCCCTTCTTCGAAGCGGCTTCCATTTGCTGCGCAGCTGCCTCAGGCGTCAGCGACAGACCGAACAGTTGCTGCGTCGTGTCCTTGTGCATTTCGCCGAGGGCCGGCGGCAGTGCCTGGTCGTACCAGAGCTGCACGCTCGGAGCCGCGGCAAGCAGTTTCTGCAGACGCTGCGTGAACGGATCGTCGATCTTGACGTTATTGACCGGCGGGAGCTTGTGGTCATTCGACGCGCGATCCTGCATCGCCTGCTCGTCGGTCAGGGCCTGGATCAGCTTGAACGCTGCGTCCGGCGTCTTGCACTCGGTCGAGATGCTCAGGAAGCCATCGCCCACCGTGCCGATCAGGTCGCGCGGATCACCCTTGCCGCCCGTCACGCTCGGGAACGGGAAGAAGTCGAGATCCTTCGAGAACGCCGGATCTTCGTTCGCGATCGTCGAAGCTTCCCAGGCGCCCATCAACTCCATTGCAGCCTTGCCCGAGTACAGCAGACGGCGCGAAGCACCCGAGTCGTAATCAAGACCGTTGATGCCCGGTGCGAACGCGCCAGCCTTCACGAGTTCCTGGATGCGCCTGCCGGCTTCGATAAACGCCGGATCTTCGAAGCCTTTGCCCTTGCCTTCGATCGCGTCCTTCACGACTTGCGGACCACCGATACGGTCGACGAGGTACATGTAGTACATCGAGCCAGTCCACTTGTTCTTGTTCGCGAGCGAGAACGCTGCAACGTTGTGCGACTTCAGCACATCAACGACGTGCACCAGTTCGTCCCACGTCTTCGGCGGCGTGATGCCGTACTTCTTGAAGACTTCCTTGTTGTAGAAGATCACCGCGGCCGCTGCGTTTTCGGCAGCAACACCGTAGGTCTTGCCGTCGAATGTCGTGACATTCCACGACGATTGCATGAAGCGGTTGCGATACGCCGGATCCTTGTTCAGGTACGGCGTGAGGTCGACGATCTGGCCGGATTTCACGTACTCGTGCAGGCCGCCGCCGCCCCAGTTCTCGAACACGCACGGCGGCTGGTTCGCGCCGAAAGCGACCTTCAGCTTCGTCTTGTATGCCTCGTTCAGGATGTGCGAGTTCTCGACCTTGTAGCCCGGGTCCGCCTTTTCGAAGCGATCCGACGCGTCGCGAATGATCTTGCTCGACGACGTATTGGTCTGCTGGTCCCACTCGGTGATCGTGTTGCCCGATTGTGCAAATGCGGCTGTCGATACAACGGCAGACAAAGAGCATGCGAGCGCCGTGACGCCGACAATTGACCGCGCTTTACAAAAAGCCGGGTGCGCCATGTTTGTGTCCCCTCTTGTGAATATTGGAATACCAACAAAAACGTTTAACGTTAGCCTTAACGTTAGTGAATGTTAGGATGATACATGAACCGACGCTATGCGGGATTTACCTGGTCGCCTGATGCAGGCACCGCCAGACTGCGGAAGCGCGCATTTTTGCTCACGCAGTTGCTGCGCAGGCCTATCGGCCACGAAAATCGAGCCGACGGTCAGTTCTGATAGAATAAACGACACAAGAACGGTATCGCTAACGTTAACCATCAGTCGACTCCGGCATGACCACACGCACCCCCTCGTCAGGCATGGCAAAGCAGACCCCTACGCTCGAACATGTCGCCAAGCTCGCCGGCGTGTCCCAGATGACCGCTTCGCGCGCGCTCAACGGTCGTCCAGGCGTGTCGCGGGAAACCCGTGACGAAGTGTTGAGAATCGCGTCGGACATCGGCTACGTCGTCAATCGTACCGCGCAGAAACTCTCGGGCGGTCGCAACGGCATCATCGGCATCATCACGCCGACGCTCGACACCCAGTTCTCCAGCGAGCTGATTCTCGGCGCGGGTCGCGCGGCGCGCGGCGCGGGCTGCGAGATCCTGGTCTACACGGTATTCGACGAGGACCGCCATACGCATCACGACCTGCTTGGACTGATCCAGCAATTCTCGGACGGCATCCTCGCGATCCTGCCGCGCGAATCGCTTTGTCTCGAAGCGCTGGCAACCGCCAAGGTGCCGGTCGTTGTCGTCGATCAGCGCGGCACGTTGACCGGCTTTCCAGCGGTGTCGGTCGACAACTATGGCGGCGCCCGTCTCGCGGTCGAGCACCTCGCGGAACTCGGCCACAAGCGGATCGCCTTCCTCGCGGGCGACGAAACCATCGAGGGCGTGCGCGACCGGCAGCGCGGCTACCACGACACACTGGCCCGGCTCGGGCTGCCGCGCGAAAAGGCGCTCGTCGCCGCCGGCGATCTCTCGCAGATGATGGCGTTCGATGTCACATTCGACCTGCTCAACCTCGCGGATCCGCCAACCGCGATCTTCACGGCGAATGATCAGAGTGCGTTCGGCGTCATCGCCGCGGTCAGGGAAGCCGGCTTGCGCGTGCCGGACGACGTCTCGGTGATCGGCTTCGACGACATCCCGATGTCCGAGCAATTCCATCCGGCGCTCACGACGATCCGCCAGCCGTTCCAGCAGATGGCGCGCTCGGCGGTCAATACGCTGCTCGCGCAGATCGCCGGCATCGAGGCGGCCTCGCAACGCATCACCCTGCCGGCCGAACTCGTCGTGCGCGACTCCACCGGGCCGGCCCCGACGACCTCGCGCAAGGGGCATCGGCCGGAGCGCAAGCGCCCGACCCGCACGACGGTGTCCTGACACGCCTCGCCACGCGGTGGCGAGTTCGCGCGTACGGTCCCAGGCATCGCGTCCCTGTGGGCACGAAGAATGCAAAAGCATGCTGGCGCAGCTCACCAGATCGTTTCCACGTAGGTTGAGGTGCGCACTTTGGCGTCCGGCGTGACAAGCGCGCCGCCGAAAGTGCGTGCGGTCGCAACGATCAACCTCTGATGGGACGATAGCGCCGGCGACAACGTGGCCGCGCGAAACGCGATCTCGGTATCGACCGGGATCATCCGCACGCCTTCCACCGACGCGCACGTCGAGAGCCAGCTGCGCGTATCCATCGACAGCTCAAGGCGCCCTTCTTCGATGAATTCCGCGATTTCAAGCGCGCTGATCGCCGAAATCAGGATGTCGCCACCGTTCAGCTCCTGATCGATTGCGCAGCGCGCGGCCTTGCTCAAGCCTTTCTGCCCGCTCAGCCAGCACACCAGCGCAAACGTATCGAGCGTGATCATCACTCTTCCTGCTCACCTGCGACCGCCTCGGTCGCGTGCTTCACGTTGAAATGCACGATGGACGCCCGCAGCAGGTCGAGCGGATTCTGGCGCTTGCTGCGATAAGGCCGGATTTCGATGGTGGGCTGCCCGCGATCTGTAACGACGACGGGCTCCCCCAACATCTCGACATGCCGGAACAGTTCGCATGCCTTCGCCTTGAAAATGGCTTTCGATACTTTCATTACCATTTCGGATTCCTATCCGTGACGTTTGGTAAAACTACTCTTATCCACGACTCGAAACAGTTCCGGTCTATGGCCGGATATGCGTAGTCATTCACTGCCTCTGAGCCCGCAAGGCCGATCCTGACATTCTGAAAGCGCTTTCACACAACAACATATAGCGGACCGCCGAACAACGTCCTGGCGCCCGGATATCTATCCCTGCGAATCTCCTTCCCGACATGACGGCGATATCCGTCGCGTGGTTTCCCGGGTCACCAGCGTGACCGGGACCGGATTGAGAACCACGGATTCCTTGCGGATCAGCTGCATGGTCGCCTCAGCCGCAAGGCGGCCGATTTCGTAGGTTGGCTGGCGGACGGTTGTCAGCGGCGGCGTCATGTACGAAGAAGCAGGCAAATCGTCGAAGCCGACCAGCGAAACGTCCTCCGGCACGCGCAGCCCATGGCGAAACAGGGCGAGACGCGCGCCATAGGCCGACAGGTCGTTCGCGCAGAAGACCGCGCTAAACGACTGGCCGCGCGCAAACAACCGCTCCATCGCGGCAAGTCCACCGGCTTCCAGGAAGTCTGCGTGCTCGACCCGGTTGGCATCGAAGGCAATGCCGGCTTCCTCGAGCGTCATCCGGTAACCGTCCAGCCGCTCGATTGCATCCGCGTGATTGTGCGGGCCGCCAATGAAGGCGATCTCGCGATGGCCCTGGTCGATCAGGTGCTGGGTCGCATCACGCGCGCCCTGGAGGTTGTTGATCGACAAGCCGGCGAGGGTGGGGCTGTTCTGCAGCGAACGCCCGAGCGCCACGATCGGCACGCGCCGCGAATAATCGCGAAGAGATTGCTCGTCGAGTTGCGCGTGCAGCACGATGATGCCGTCGACGCGTCGCTCGATGAACTGTTCGATACGCGAGACCTCATCCCTGACGCTCCAGCGGCTGCTGACGAAGAGCGGCGTAAAGCCCGGCTCATGCAGTGCGTCTTCGATGC
Organism: Paraburkholderia sp. GAS448; assembly: GCF_050435685.1. NCBI lineage: Bacteria > Pseudomonadati > Pseudomonadota > Betaproteobacteria > Burkholderiales > Burkholderiaceae > Paraburkholderia > Paraburkholderia sp. GAS448. Next base: position 9,650 of record NZ_JBNDKT010000057.1, on the reverse strand, counting down.
CGCGCATCCATTCAGCGTAAAACGGGCTGGCGATCGTTTGCGTCAAGACGCCGATGGTGTCGGTTTTTCCGCTCGCGAGGCTTCGCGCGAGCACGTTCGGCCGATAGTTGAAGCGCGCAATAGCCTGCTCGACGGCCTGTTGCTTTGCCGGTCCGACGCGCGCGGAACCGTTCAGGATGCGCGACACCGTGCTGGGGGAAACGCCGGCTGCCCGAGCGATTTCCTCAAGTGTCACATTGGCTGGATTGGGGCTCTCTTCAATCATGGCCCGTAGCATAGCCAGCTTGAAAGCGCTTTCAAACGCGAGGAAACCCTATACTGCAAAGCGAAGCTGCTAGAGGTTCGCACAAAAAAACGGCCGGTACCACGAGGGTGGAGGATGCGTCGCACCGGCCTCTTGAAGAACGACAGACAGACAGTTTTAACTACATTGAATTCGCTACGATTGCCGGCTCAGGCACTTCAGACCCGCCTCGCCTAAAACGTCGTCATGATGCCGGCGAACACGCCAGTCTGGCTGTGGCCATAGTCCGGGTTGCTATTGGACGACGTGTTGGTAGCCGGATCGAAGTTGTTGTTGCCGTACGAGCCGTTACCGAGGTTGATGTTCGACGTCGAGCTGTTGCGGATGTAGCCGGCTTCCGTATAGAGGAAGGTGCGCTTGGACAGGGCATACGTCGCCGCAAGCGTAAACAGCGTTGCGTTACCGTTGCCGTTGTTCGCGTTCGCGTGGAAAACCGCGCCGGTCAGTGCCGTGGCGTCATTCACCTGCCACGCAGCACCGAACCATTCGTGATTGACCCCCGTCGGCGCGCTGACGCCGGCCGGCTGCGACGCATCGCTGACGCCCACGCTCGCATTGGTCGCGCTGGGTGCGTTCAGGTGCTGGTAGCCAGCGTAGAGTTTCACGGGACCCAATACATATGTACCGCCAGCCAGGATCGAACGTGACGCCGAGTAGACGTTATTGAACGAACCGTCTGCGCCGCGGACCTCGTCATAAATCACGCGAAAATCCCCGCTGCCGAACGTGTAGATCCCTTCGACAGCATTGGTACGGCCCTGGCCGGTGGGCACACCCTGAGCGTTGACCGGCGCCGAGTTCCAGCTGGTATTGTTGGTGAGCGAGTATTGACCTTTGAGCACCAGGCCGCCGAGCAATACCGGCGAATTATATTCGGCACCGTTGCTGGTGCTCGCCCAGTTGCGGCCGCGCACCAGTGTCGAGATGGCATAGCGCTGCATCAACTGGGGATCCGTGCCCCAGCTGTCCTGCGACAGTTCGCCGGCACCGAGGTTACCCATCTTGAAGAGACCGAAGCGATCATTGGTAAACCCAACCGTGGCGTGGCGGCCGAACAGATTGCCCGCCAACGCGCCGGTCTGCGTATTCAACTGGCTTTCCAGCTGAAAGATCGCCTTGGTACCGCCACCCAGATCTTCTGCACCCTCCATCCCCCACCATGAGCAACCCCAGTCGCCGCTCTGGGCGACGAACGCGTTCTTCCCGCCCGGGAGGCCGGTTTCATACTGAACACCATTGTCGATGCGACCATACAGCGTGACGCTGCTCTGCGCGTGAGCGGCCGCCGCGGCCGCCATCATCGACAAGACCAGAACTCTCTTTTTCATTAGATATCCTATGTTAATTTTAGTGTCTCCAAACCGCTCGGCATAGGCATTTACTCCCCGCGTTTCCCGGTCGGATGAAATGTCTCCGTCACATTTCGAGGCGATTATAGGTAGCGCTGTTTCGCTCCGTGTTGATTTGATGCGTCAGGGAAAACGCTGTCGTTCGTAGCGGTTGCGCGCGAATCGATCACGGAGTAGCACGCGTTTCGTGGCCATGATGCCGTGGTCATTTGCCTGCCAGATCCGTTTGAATCTATAGACGGCAAAACCAGGTGAAAGACAGGCCTCGCCCTCCATGCCGAACCACGCAGCGCATGGAATCGCACAACTGGCTGCATTGGCGGATCGTGACGTTGTGCAAATGCAACGACTGACGACGGCAACCATCCGGGTACGCCAGAGAATTTTCGACTCCGACCTTTCGTATTGCCGGGATTCCTGGGTGCGATACGTTTGCCGGCCAATCCAGACGGTTGTCCTTGCAACCTCACAGCACGCGCCGGCATTACGGACTATGATCAGAACATCGGACACCGCGCGAGGAATCGCGCCCAGTCGGGGGGAACCACTGGGTGCGGGCCTGCAAGCGCCTCAAATCGACTTTCTCTCCTCACACGGATAACGCCCCGCAGGGCGTAAGCGGCACGGCTTCAGCTGTTCCGCGCCGCTGACGAATCCGATGCCGCGTTCAGCACGAGGAACGCGCAAGCTTTTGGCGGGGCGGCGGCGATACCGCCGGCCGTCCCGACTGACAAAACCCCGGTCGCTCCGTTGATACGGATGTGCGTGCGTGCGCCAGGTGCGCGGGGATTTTGTTCCATCTACTTCCAGGGGCCCCTCGTCGAGTCGGTCCGGAAGACTTGCTGCCGGGGTTCGCCGGCAAACCTGCCTATCTGTAAGGAGGTATTGTGAAAACAGCCATTACTTCAACACTCGCACTGTTGATTTCCGGCGCAATCGTGCCGGCAGTCCATGCCAATAGCGACCCGAGCACAAGCGACCGACAGATCGAACACAACGTCCGCGCCGTAGCTGCGCGAACCGGCGTCAGCCTGTCTCACGTCTTCGTCTTCTCCCGATCAGGCGCAGTCACGCTTATCGGATGGGTACCCGCGCGCGACCAGGTCGCACTGGCTGAACAGGGCGCGAAAACCGTCGACGGCGTCACCTCGGTGAACAACCTGCTCTCGCGTGGACGTTGAAATCGGACGGACGCACCTGCGTAGCTGTTGAGCCAGAGAAAGGCGCGGCGCTTTGCGCCGCGCAGACCAGGCTCGAACCTGGCACGCGCTCAACGCCAGCTAGCGCTTAGGACACTGCACGCATCGTTGATTGCCCTGCAGGCCTGGCGAGCGAAACGCGGATGCACGGCGACACGGCTGCCTGCGTCAGCTCAGGTCATGGGGCATCCAGCCCGCCGCCCAGCGCGATGTAAAGAGAGACACTGTTCTGCAGCGCAGTCGCACGAAGCTGGATCAGTTGCTGCTCGTCGGAGAACAGGTTGCGTCGTGCGTCCACCACCTCGAGATAGATCGAGATGCCATTCTCGTAGCGCAGCTGAGCCGCTTCGGCGAGCCGCCGCTGCGCCTCCACGGCCTGCTCCTGCGCCACGATCTGCTCCTTGTAGCGCTGCCGTCCGATCAGCGCGTCCGACACTTCGCTAAAGGCGGTCTGCACGGTTCGCTGGTAATCCGCAACCAGTTCGTCGCGTCGCGCCCGTGCCTGGCCGAGCTGTGCCTGACGCTGGCCCGCATCAAAGACAGGCAGGCTCACCAGTCCACCGAACGACCACGCCTGCTTGGCCGGCACGAACAGGTCGCTCAGTTCGGACGAGACGTAGCCGAAACTGCCGGTAAGCGATATCCGGGGGAAGAAGTCTGCACGCGCGGCGCCGATGTCTGCGTCCGCGGCGCGCAGCTGCTGCTCCGCCTGCCGGACGTCGGGGCGGTTCGCGAGCAGCGCCGAAGGCAGGCCCGCGTCCAGCTCGCCGAACTGGCCGGGATCTTCTATCGGGCGCGCCGCAGGAAGCGGGCCTTCGACCGGGCCGCCGACAAGAATCGTCAACTGGTTGCGTAGCTGGCCGGTCGATCGGCGCAGTTCCGCGAGTTGCGTCTGGGCTTGGGTGACGAGAATGGCCGCCTGCTCATAGTCGACCGAAGAGGTCACACCGGCGTCGAGACGCAGCGTCGCGATCTCCAGTGCGTACTGGCGGCTCTTTACCGTGCGCTCGGCCAGTTCGATCCCCTCTTCGCCCGCACGGATCGCGTAATAGGTTGCCGCCACGTTGCTGATCAATGACAGGCGGAACGCGCGTTGGGCTTCTATCGTCGCCAGATACCGGCGGCGCGCCGCTTCACTCTGGTTGCTGACGCGGCCCCAGAAGTCCAGCTCGAACGACGTCACTGCAGCCTGAACGTTGTACTGGTTGAACCTGACCGTCGCATCGGTGTCCGCGAATTCCGGATCGAACGAACCTAGCGGAGCCTGGGTTCGCGTGGCTCCGGCGTTAGCATTGACCTGAGGCAAACGCGCCGCGTTCTGGATGCGGTACAGCGCGCGGGCCTGCTCGATGCGCGCCACCGACGCCGCAAGGTCGCGATTGCGCTCGAGCGCCGCGGCGATGAGGAACTTGAGTTGAGGGTCGCCAAAAAAGACCTGCCAGCCAATTTCCGTGGCGAGGCGGCCACCGCCCGCTCCAGCTCCCTCAGGAACCTCGGATTCGTCGAAGTGCCCGGCGACCGGCAGATCCGGCTGGCGATACGCGGGCGCCAGGTTGCACGCGGCAAGCACGCTGCAGGCGGCGACCAGCAGGAAGAACTTACGCATCGCCCGGGTCTCCGCGCCGGTCACGACGCTCCGCCTGAAGCGCCGCGACGTCCTCTTCCTCGCTATAGCGCCTCTTGCGGCTCAGCCACTTGCGTGCAGCCACGTAAAACAGCGGCGTGAAGAAGATCCCGAAAAATGTGGCCGTGATCATACTGCCCATGACACCGGTGCCGACCGCCCGCCGGCTCGCAGCGCCTGCTCCCGTTGCAAGCACAAGCGGCATCATGCCGAGCACGAATGTGAGACTTGTCATCAGGATCGGGCGCAGGCGTTGCTGCGCGCCATTCTTCGCAGCTGTAGCCGGATCTTTTCCTTCGGCCTCTTCCTTGATCGCAAATTCGACAATCAGGATCGCGTTCTTTGCAGCAAGGCCAATGATCGTCACAAGGCCGATGTTGAAATAAACGTCAGCGGACAGACCGCGCGCCATCGTCAGAAGCACGGCACCGACCACCCCGAACGGAATGATGAGCAGGACCGACGCCGGAATCGCCCAGCTTTCATAGAGCGCCGCGAGCAGCAGGAAGACGACGATCAATGAAAGCCCAAGCAGCAGGCCGATCTGGCCGCCCGCCTGTTTCTCTTCGAAGGCGGTGCCGGTCCATTCATAGCTCAGATTGCCCGTCAGGACCCGGTCGGCGATGCGCGCCATTTCGGCGATCGCCGAACCGCTCGACTGACCGGCCGCAGCCTGGCCCGAAATCGTGGCGGACGGAAATCCGTTGTAGCGTTCAAGCTGTTGCGGCCCGGAAATCCACCGCACGCGCGTGAAGGCCGAAAAAGGCACCATCTGGTTCTGATCGTTGCGAAGCCGCATTGCGCTCACGTCCTCCGGTCGCATGCGCTGCGCCGCATCCGCCTGCAGAAAGACGCGCAGGACGTTACCTTCGTAGACGAAGTCGTTCACATAGTTGGAGCCGAACGCCAGCGAAAGCGCCCGGTTCACCTGACCGATCTGCAGCCCCAGCGCCCGCGCCTTGACCCGGTCGATCTCGACATAGAGTTGCGGCGCCGCCGGCAGGCCCTCCGAGCGTACGCCGGTGACGATATTGCTCTGCGCCGCCTCCATCATCATTCGCAGGGCCGCCTGTTGCAGTGCCGGGCCACCCGCCCCACTGCGGTCCTGGATCTTCATCGTGAAGCCGGTCGCGTTGCCGAGCGACGGAATCGGAGGTGGGTCAAGCGCGAAGATCAAGGCCTCGGGAATCTGCCGGAAGGCCGCGTTGGCGCGCTGGACCAGCGCGCTCGCCGAGTTTTCGCTACCAGGGCGCTCGCCCCAAGGCTGCAGATCCACGAACGAGAGCGCGGCCGATTGCCCCTGCCCGAAGAAGCTGAACCCCGTCACCGAGGCGATGTTGCGCACCTGCGGCTGCTGCCGCAAAAACGCCTCGACCTGGTCGACCGCCTGCTGCGTGCGTCCCACGGTGGACCCGGGCGCGCCGGTGTAGGAGACGAAGATGTGCCCCTGGTCCTCGGTTGGCAGAAAGCCCCCCGGCAGCCGCATGAACAGATAGACCGTGGCCACGCACGCGACACCGAAAACCAGCAGCCAGCGCACGGGCGCCCGCAACATCACGTCGACGCTGTGAATGTACTTCGCGGTCGCCGTTTCGAGACCCCGGTTGAACCCGCCGAATAGCCGGTGCAGTACCCCCGCCGGCCCGCGAGGGACGGTCGGTTCGGTATCGGGCGCGCGCCCCGGGTCACCCTTGAGCAGCGTCGCGCACAAGGCGGCGCCGAGCGTGAGCGCGAGGACCGTCGACAGGAAGATCGAGACCGTCAGCGTGACCGAGAATTGCCGGTAGATGCCGCCCGTCGAACCCGGGAAGAACGCCATCGGAATAAACACCGCGACCAGCACCAGGGTACTGGCGATCACGGCGCCGGAGATCTGCCCGATCGCCTTGACCGTCGCCTGACGCGCGTTGATGCCATCCTCGCGCATGACGCGCGCCACGTTCTCGACGACGACGATCGCATCGTCGTTGAGGATGCCGATCGCCACCACCATGCCGAACAGCGAAAGAATATTGATCGAAAGCCCGAACAGATACAGTCCGAAACACGTTCCGACCAGGGCTATGGGGACAATCAGCGTGGGAATCAGCGTGGCCCGCCAGTCCTGCAGGAACAGGAACACCACGACGGTGACCAGCAGCAGCGCCTCGATCATCGTGCGCAACACGCCATTGACGGACGTGGTGATAAAAGGCGTCGTATCGAAAGGAACCGTCCAGACCACGCCCCGCGGGAAGGTCGATTGCAACTCCGCCAGGCGCTGGCGCACGTTAGTGGCGACGGCGAGCGCATTGGCGCCGCTCGCCAGCTGGATCGCGATGCCAGCCGATTCCTTGCCGTTGACCGTCAACCGAAAACCATAGCTGTCGTTGCCCAGTTCCACGCGAGCCACATCGCCGAGTCGCACGGTTGACCCATCCGGGTTGGCTCGCACGATGATCTGACGGAACTGTTCGGGTGTCGAGAAGCGGCTCTGCGTCACGATCTGCGCATTGAACTCGGAACCGGCCGCGATCGGCTGATCGCCGAGTCCACCACCGGCGGTCTGGCTGTTCTGCTCCTGCACGGCCGTCAACACTTCGCTCGCCGACAGACCGAATCCCGCGAGCTTGTTCTGGTCGAGCCAGATCCGCATCGCGTATGACGAGCCGAAGAGTTGCACGTCGCCCACGCCGTCGATGCGGCGCAGCTCGTTGACGATATTGTTGGACGCGAAGTTGCCCATTTCCACTGCGTCAGTCGCGCCATCGTTGGACTGCAGCGCAATCAGCATCAGGAAACCCGACGAAGCCTTGGTGACACTGATGCCGAGCTGCCGAACCTCCTGAGGCAAACGGGGTTCGACGCGGCTCAGACGGTCCTGCACCTGCGTGCGGGCGATGTCGAGATTCGTGCCGGGCTTGAGTGTGACGGTGATCTGGGCGGTGCCGTTCGCGCGGCTGGTCGAGGACATGTACAGAAAGTTCTCGATCCCGTTCATCTCGTCTTCGATGATGGAGGTCACGGTCCGGTCGAGCGTCTGCGCGTCGGCGCCGCTAAAGCTGGCCTGCACGGTGAGGGCCGGCGGAGCGACATCCGGATATTGCTCGACCGGAAGCAGCAGTAACGCGACGATACCGAACAACACCATGAACAACGCGATCACCCAGGCGAACACCGGGCGGTAGACGAAGAAGCGGTTCATCGGCGGCGCCCGCTCAGCCCACGGATGGACTGGACGCCGGCGCCGGCTGGGCATTGACCCGCTGCCCCGGCTGGACCTTATGCCATCCGTCGACGATGACCCGCTCGCCTGGTTTCAGGCCGTCGCGAATCACCCACTCGCCTTCCTCCTGCTCACCCAGTTCGACATTCCGGCGGACCACGGTCCCATCCCCGGCGACGATCGCCACGCTGGCCGTGCCGTTGTCGATCTGCACGGCTCGCTCAGGCACGCGGATGCCCTTCAGGACCGTTCCCGCGGCGATACGCCCGCGCACGAACTGGCCTGGCAACAAGGTGCGCGCCGGGTTGGCGAACTGGGCGCGCACGGTCTGCGTGCCCGTGGAAGGGTCGACAGCGAGGTCGGTGAAGTCGAGGAAACCCGGCTCGGCATAGTCCCGCCCGTCCGACAGAATCAGGTGAACCTCGATGTGGTGCATGTCGGGCGGCTTGAGTGCGCCGGACTGGATTCGCTGCTCGAAGTCGAGCATCGACGTATTCGACTGGGTGAAGACCGCGTTGATCGGCGAAAGCTGATTGACCTGCGTCAACAGGGTGGCCGCACTGGCGCTGACAAGCGCGCCCTCCGTGACCTGCGCCCGACCCACGCGCCCGGCGATCGGCGCTCGGACCGTGCATCGATCGAGCCTCAACTGCGCGAGGGTCACTTCGGCGCTTGCATCGGACACGTTCGCCTGCGCCTGCTGGAGCGTGGCCAGTGCCGCGTCATACTCCTGGGCACTGACCGCATGGCGGCCGACCAGCGGTTCAAAACGCGCGACGACGGAGGCTGAATTCACGCGCACGGCTTCTGCACGCTGCAACGCGGCCTGGGCCCGCTGCAACTGGGCGCGGTAGTCACGTGCATCGATCTGGAACAACGGTGCGCCCGCTGCAACGTCCGTTCCCTCCTGGTACAGCCGGCGCTCGACGATGCCATCGACACGTGCCCGCACTTCGGCCGTACGAACCGCCTCGATGCGGCCAGGAAGCTCCACGATATTGGGAATCGGCGATGCGGTGACGGTGGTGACCAGAACGGTCGGAGGCTGGCCGGTGGCTGCCGGCGAATCCTGCCTGTTACGGCAGGCGAAGCACGCGAGCGAAAGCGCCAGTACGGCGATCGATGCAGAGCGACAGCGCTGTCTGGTTGCGCAATAGGGCAATCGAAACTCCCTGGTCGAGGCGTTCTTTTCGCACTTCCACTTCCGATCGGCTACGGTATCGCTGTCGACGCCGTTTGGGCGGCGTTCTATATCTGCATTTGCTCTCGTGTTGTGTGAAGCAAACGTTCACATGGGGCAAAGTATCACATCATTAAGACAATCGCGGCAATCCGGTGCGCCCTGGCGGGAACGAATTATATGCAGTCGGCATTGGCACGCTCATTGGGCAGTTGCGAACCACGGAAGCTTGCGCCATGGGGGAACGCAATTCCGAATGGTCAGTGCCCGGAAGGAGGCGCGGGCGAGTCCGGGTGGCGTCTGCCCAGCAGAGTGTGAATCGCCTTTGTCAGTTGAGCTATAGGAGCGGGTTTCCGCAAAAGTACGTCCCACAACGGTTCCTTCGGAGTAGGCGGCAGCGCTGCCGACAACATGACCACAGGAATATCCGCCGTTGCAGGGTCGCCCTTCAGGCGTCGGCATAGTTCAACGCCGTCAATGTGCGGCATCATCCAGTCGGTCACAATGAGACCTGGACTTTCAATGGCCATTGCAGCCAGCGCCGCCCTCCCATCCTGCGCCGTGACCACGCGGTATCCCTCCCGTTCCACCAGAAGTTGAAGCGGGCGCAAAATATTCGGATCGTCATCGACAAGCAGTACGGTCGCCAATCCAGATGCCCCGTTTGCGTTGAAAGGACAGCCCGTTGAATCAGGGCGCGATCAAATCTGAAGTGCAACACCTTCCTCGTGTAAGGTGCGCACATGCAAAAAAGAAGAACGTATCAACAGCTTCAGCCTGAAGAGCGCA
>NZ_JBNDKT010000056.1:0-33447 GCF_050435685.1 Paraburkholderia sp. GAS448 | reverse complement strand
CCCGCCTTCGCCCACGACTTCGAAATCGTTGGTGCTTTCGATGCAGCCGGTACGGTATCGGACAATCGTCCTTCTATCCGCGCGGGGGCTGCGCGAATTTGTCGGCTATTGGGTTGGCGTCGGCGCGCCGTGCAACCCAAGGCGCCTGGTGACGCTCGACAATCGGGCCGTCGGCATCGGTATTTCCCACGGCACCGGCAGGTCCATCGACAGTGAGCGGGCCGCTTACTTCAAGGTTGCCATGTACGATCAGCGGGCCATGCACTGTGAGCGGACCACGAACTGTCTTTCCTCCCCCGCGCCTGCGCAATGCGGGGTCATTCGGGGGAAGTTGTTTGAGCCATGCCGCCGTAAGTGGACCGCGAACGAAAATATCCCCTGCCACACTTAGCGAGCCGCTCACCGCCCTGGACAATCAGAGAACCATTGATGCCGAGCGGCCCTGTTTCGACGGGCTGAGCGTGCACGGGGGGGCGCCGGGCAGGTGAAGGCCGTGAACAGGAACAGGCCCGCAATGAGGCCCGGATAAGGTCGGACAAAGAGGTGTTTCATTTCGTCTCCTGACAGGGGAGGTTGCGCGTTGTGTCAGGAGTTCGTTGATTGCCGATCAATCGACCCTGGATACGACATCCTGAATCTGGTGTGTCTCCTGTGAGGTGCGTTGCGGTGCGCGGTCTAGTAATGATTGCGGCCTTCATGTTCGTAGTTACCGCTTTGGTGATATTCGCCACCCTGGTGGTTGTCGCCGCTATAGCCATAGCCGCCGACAGGAACCAGGATGCACGCGCCCAGGCCGGAAATCAGAGACAGGACGATCACCGTCCATGTGAGGTTTCGCTTCTTCATGACTTTCCTTTACTTCTTTCTGTCGTTCAACGCAGACGCCTGCGCGTTGTCCGGTTGTATCGCGGGGTGCGGCCCCTCGCAGAAAATGGCCGTGATCAACAGGGGGACTACCTGGTGGACGACCGCGTCGCTGCCGGCCTCGCGTACGCGCGCTTCGACCGACTCCGCTGGGCCGACTACTATCGCGCCATAGGACGAGTCGGGGATGGCCTCGCCGCTCCCGCTTTTGAAGATCGCATCGTCGTGTTCATACCCAAGAACCGCGTAGACGCGAAAGCCAAATGCCGTCAGGGTGCCGCTGTGCGTCGGTCGAAAAGCGTTGACCGAGTTCGCTTCGACGCGCATCGGACTCGGATCGATGTACTGGTCGTCCAGGAGTGGGGCGATGAAAGCGTGCGCACTCGATTTACAGTCGAGTTGCGGATCGAGTGCGTAGGCGTAGGACGGTGCGGGAGCGAGTCCGGCACTGATGGCGGTAAGCACGGTTAGCAGCGTGTTGAGAACGGCGTTTGTCATGGTAGCGGTGAAAAAGATTCTTTCGCACTACACGTTCTCACGTGCTACAGGAAAAGTCTGTACGGTAGCGGTCTTCGATTACCGCAGATAGCGCCCATCATCGCGGCAAGATCCCTCGCCGGAGATCGGCAAGAGCGACTGCGCGACCTGCGCTCCGCGCTGCACCCCCGGTCCATAGCATCTCAAGGAAGGCTGGGTAACGGAAATATAAATTGACCAGGTCTGGCCACCGCAGAGACCGTACCTTGCGACCGCGCCACCACGCTCATTCGTAGGCGAAGACGCTGCCGAATTTGTCCATGCGTTCGAGCGCCATGCCCGAGCCGCGCACGACGCAGGTCAGCGGGTCTTCGGCAACGAACACGGGTAGACCGGTCTCCTCGGCGAGCAGCCGATCGAGATCGCGTAGCAGTGCTCCGCCGCCCGCGAGCATGATGCCGCGCTCGGCGATATCGGCGCCGAGCTCTGGCGGCGTTTGCTCGAGCGCGATCTTGACCGCCGATACGATCTGGTTCAGCGGATCGGTGAGGGCTTCGAGAATCTCATTGCTGGATACCGTGAAGCTGCGTGGAATGCCTTCCGACATGTTGCGACCCTTCACTTCCATTTCCTTGACTTCCGAGCCCGGGAAAGCGGAGCCGATTTCCTTCTTGATGGCTTCGGCGGTTTGTTCGCCGATCAGCATCCCATAGTTGCGGCGGAGATAGTTGACAATGGCTTCGTCGAACTTGTCGCCGCCGACGCGCACGGAGCCTTTGTACACGATGCCGCCGAGCGAAATGACACCCACTTCTGTGGTGCCGCCGCCGATATCGACGATCATCGAGCCAATCGCTTCGGACACGGGCAGGCCTGCGCCGGTCGCGGCGGCCATGGGCTCTTCGATCAGGTAGACCTGCGCCGCGCCCGCACTATGCGCGGCTTCCTTGATTGCACGCCTTTCGACCTGAGTGGACCCGCACGGCACGCAGATGATGATGCGCGGCGACGGCGCAAATATACGCGGTGCGTGCACCATCCGGATGAACTGCTTGATCATCTGCTGGGTGATGTTGAAGTCGGCGATCACACCGTCCTTCATCGGGCGGATGGCTTCAATGTTGCCCGGCACCTTGCCGAGCATCTCCTTGGCGTCCTTGCCAACTGCCAGAATGGTCTTTTTTCCGCTCGGGCCGCCTTCCTGACGAATCGACACGACCGAAGGTTCGTCCAGGACGATGCCTTTGCCGCGCATGTAGATCAGTGTGTTCGAAGTGCCGAGATCAATCGCCAGGTCGTTGGAAAAGTAGCTGCGCAGAAATCCGAACATTCAAAATCCTGTCTCGCTCGATCGCAGGCCTCTGGGAGGCGCCTCAAAGTTCCTTCACGTGGATCTTGTCGTCAATAATGTCCTTGCCAAATTGCATCGCGCGGCTGAGTGCATCGACGGATTGCGTGGGATCAGCGCCGACATACTGCGTTGCATAGCGCTGTGGTTCGACGCCGGAAGACAGCGGCGCGTCAATCCTGACGACTGATGAGAAGCGGCGCGGACCTTTGGCGTATGGATCGCGGTGCGGCGGAAATACCTGGGTTGAATAGGCACTCAATACGTATCCCTTGTACTCGATGGTGGGGATGGTCATGATCTTGTACTCCGAAAAAGATGGCGCCGTTAAAGGCACACGAACGCTGGTATGCACACAGCTCCGTTGATGGTGAATAGCGGCCCGCCCATACGCGATCCCGGCGAACATACAAGTCTTTGAAGTCTTCAACGAGAACACCAGACGGGTGGAACATATAGCGGGTAGTCAGACCCGCAACTGCGCGTGTTTGTTCGGGCAGGTAAGCGACTCAAACGCCGCCTCGAACGGCGTTTGCACGCGATTCCGACTGGCCTTCGATCTGGTCGACCAGTCTGAGCAGGCGCGTTACCCGCTTGATACAGTTGGGATCTAGCTCCTGCATTGATTTCAGGGAAGTAATCCGACCGCGCCAATACTCGAGGCCAAGGGGGCTTGTCGCAACGAGTTGCGGGACAATGCGCTCAAGGTGAGCGAGGTCCATTTCGAACGCTTGACAGGACACAGTCTCCTCCCTGTAAAAACTTCGCGAAAACCCAAGGTACCTCCGGTTTCTCACCGGAGGGTGCGTCTGTGGCTACAGTCCAAGCCGCTCACGCAGCCTGTCCAATACGTGATGTTCACCCAGCCAGCGGACCTCCTGCTTTCGCACGAGGCTCTGTCGATACCAGTAGAACGCGATGGCGAACATCAACGCCATCGCGGTCGAAATACCCCACATCGCGTAGGTCATGTCGTTCCTTTCAAGTTGTTGCGCTTGCCACGGGCTGCATTGGCGGCCAAATACGGGCTCTACATCTTCCCCATCAGTACCATGACAAGTACGGCTATCACGATCACGCCGAGCATGCTGCTCGGGAAGTAACCCCAACTCCGGCTATGAGGCCAGCGCGGCAACGCTGCCACCAGCAGGACGGCAATGACGATCAGTATCAGGGTTCCCATGGTCATATCGGTTCCTTTTGAGCGTTCGTGCAAACGCGCTCGAATCACTCCGCAATCCCCGGCCTGATTGACTTCCATCTGCACAGCCGCGAAGCCAGGAGCCTGGCAAATCACTTTGCCGGTCATCAGGCTCCAGATTACGAAGAATGCGATCGCCTGTCTGTACGCTGTCGTACCGCATCGGGGCCGGATTGGGCGTAGCGTTGGAAACATCGGAAAAAGACGGGAGACGGCGGTGCTACGACGAACGTTCATGTGGGGCGCGCCAGGCTCGATCCTCGCGATCAGCCTTGCGCTATCCGGCTGCACGACGACCAGCAATGCGCCAGATACGATGGCCCGTCAGACGGAAAAGCGCCACATCATCGATGCAGGTGCCGACTCAACCCTCGCGCGCCTTTACAACGTTGCTCCCGGCTCGCGCGAACTGGTCGGCCAATCTCGCGGCATGCTGATCTTCCCGTCGGTCCTCGATGCGGGCTTCGGTCTGGGCGGACAGTATGGCGAAGGCGCGTTGCGCGTCGGCGGCCGGTCGGTGGGGTACTACAGCACCGTAACGGCGTCCGTCGGGCTACAGGTCGGCGCGCAATCCAAGGCAATCGTCTTTCTGTTCATGACTGAGAGCGCACTCGATCGATTCCGTAATAGCGAGGGCTGGTCAGCCGGTGGCGACGCATCGGTGGCGGTACTGAAGATCGGTGCGAACGGCAATGTCGACACGGGCACCGCGACGGGGCAGGTCGACGCATTCGTGCTGACGAACGGTGGCTTGATGGCAGGCGCGACTGTCGACGGCACGAAGGTGACCCGGCTCAACCCGCTCTAGCGAACAGGGCCGTCGCGCCTCGAATGCTTACTTACCGTTTCGGTATTGACGAGAAAAATCATGCACTATCTGACGAACGCAGGCCCACTGGTATCACTGATCGCTGGCATTCTGATTCTGGTGGTGCCGCGCCTGTTGAACTACATCGTTGCAATCTATCTGATTGTCATCGGGCTGCTGGGGCTGTTCGGAGGCCATCTTCATTGATGCCGTGCTGGCAGCGGCAGGAGTATCGAACCATGTTGCGAACCATCGAGAGTCTCAAGGGATGCACCGTCGCCGCCAGCGATGGCGAAATAGGCAGCATCGAGGAAGTCTACTTCGATGACGAAGCGTGGGGTATTCGCTATCTCGTCGTCAAGACGGGAAACTGGATCAGTGAGCGGCGCGTGTTGATCTCACCGTACTCAGTCAGGCACACGGATCCGGGCGCGACGAGCGTGCATGTCGATCTGACGCGTCAGCAGGTCAGCGACAGTCCGGCCATCGACACGCACAAACCTGTGTCACGCCAGCATGAAGCGGAATACCTTCGCTACTACGGGTACCCGAACTATTGGGGTGGCCTGGGAGTGTGGGGGATGAGCAGCTACCCCGCATTCGGTCCCGCGTTGCTGCCGGATGTTTCAACGGATACGCGCGAGCAGCTTGCGCTGTACGCGGACAAGCCCCCAGGGGATAGCCATCTGCGCAGTACGGACGCCGTGGACGGCTATCACATCGAGGCTTCCGATGGCGTTTTCGGTCACGTGTCCGGATTCATTTTCGACGATGAGACCTGGACCATGCGCTATCTGGTCGTGGATACGCGAAACTGGTGGCCAGCAGCAAAAGAAGTGCTGATCGCAACCGACTGGATTTTCCTGATCGACTGGTACGAAACCACCGTCTCTACAGAGCTTACCCGCGACGCCATCAAGGATAGTCCGGCCTATGACAGCAGCGTCCCGGTAGTCCGCGACTACGAGACGGAACTCTACGCGTTTTATGGCAAGAAAGGGTACTGGGCAGAGAAGTCGGAGAACGTACCGGCATCGCGGCCTGAATCGCCGGTACACGTTCCCGGTCCGTAAAGCGCGTGAAGCTACCTTTGAACTATGTGCGGAGCTGGTCGCCCCGGGCGGCACGATTGCCAACGTTGGCGTGCACGGAACGAAGGTGGATCTGCATCTGGAGCGTCTGGGATCGAAACATTACCATCACCACACGACTGGTCGACACGGTCAGCACACCCATGCTGCTCAGAAGCCTGCGCGCTGACAGGCTCGACGCCGCGCTGCTGATTACGCATCGCTTCAGGCTCGACGACATCCTGAATGCTTACGAGACCGTTGCGCACGCAGCAGAGACACAGGCGCTCAAGGTGATCATCGAGGTTTAGTCCGGGGCCTTCTGGCGCGGAATGCCGCGCTGCCTACAACGCCTTCAGGGCCGGCAACAGACGGTCGAATTCCCGTCTCACCACGCTGTAGCACTCGCAGACACGCTTCTCGAGGCCCGGGCGATCCAAGACTTCGATATGGCCATGACTGTAGCGGATCAACCCCGCGTCCTGCAGTTTCAATGCCGCTTCGGTGACCCCGGATCGACGCACGCCAAGCATGTTGGCGATCAGTTCCTGCGTCATCTTCAGTTCATTTGACGGCAGTCGATCGATGCTCAGCAGCAGCCAGCGACAAAGTTGCTGGTCGATGCTGTGATGACGGTTGCAAACGGCGGTCTGGGCCATCTGCGTGATCAGCGCCTGGGTATAGCGCAGCAACAGACGTTGAACCGGGCCTGCCCGGTGAAATTCCTCTTTCAGGATCCTGGCATCGAGCCGGTACGATTCGCCCGCGCTCTGCACAATGGCCCGACTTGGCGTGGTTTCGCCGCCCATGAAGAGTGCAATGCCAATCAGCCCCTCATTGCCGACGATCGCGATTTCAGCCGATGCACCGTCTTCCATGACATAGAGCAGCGAGACGATCGACGTAGTCGGAAAATAGACGTGATCGAGCCGGTCGCCAGATTCGTACACGACCTGCCCGAGAGACATATCGACCCGGACCAGATACGGCGCAAGACGCGCCCACTCTGCATCTGGCACAGCCGCGAGTAGATGATTTTTTTTCGGATCCTGCGCGTTTGTCATGTGCCGCTCCCGGAGGTCCTGCCTGAACACTGCGCAACGGTGTCGCGGCATCGCTCTTCATAGTATCAGGCTTAAAAAAAGCGGTGCGCAGTCGCGTCAGTCGAACCGAAAGGGCGCCGCTGCATGGTCCCGTGCAGCAGCGCCCTCCTGATTCCGATCTGGTGTGTCTGCCTTGGATTATAGTCCGCCGGGACGCGCAGACAGATGACGATCCTGTGTAACACGCTCCGGAAAACGCCTTCTGTGCACGGCCGCTGCGCTTCCGGATGAGCGGCAACGCGCCTGCGCCATGGCGCGCGCTGCGTTCAGAACGTCACGCGTAGCGAACGTTTTGCCGCACCGCAATAACGGGCAGACGGAGCAGGAATTGACTGCCAGATCCTGCGCCGGAGCTGCTGGCCGAAGCGGTTCCGCCATGGGCGGCGGCAATTGCCTTCACGACGGCGAGTCCGATCCCCAGGCCGCCGGCACTGGCGGCAGTCGTTCTGCTCGATTGGGCGAAGAGATCGAAAATATGAGGGGGAGTCGCGACAGCTGACCAGGGCGGGCATGCCACGATTTCGTCTGACGGATTTGCCGGATAAACGGGAAGCGAGCTCACGGAAGACCGGAAGAAGGCTGGATGGACTGACATGTTGATCCCCGGATTGCAGCGCGTGAATCTCATGCAATGGCGAACCGTGCTGCGGTAACGGGCGCGAGTGATTGTCGAAAGGTTCCTTTCGTGCCAATTGCCGCATTCCCGCTTATGCCTGCCTCGCGAGAGCGGCCCGAGGGCCGCTGGTGCGTGCAGGGTGGACTTCTACGGTCTCATGGTTCGCGGTGATCTGTCTGTACGGTAGCGGGAGATGCTCTCGTGCGGCCTTCCTGCTAACGAAACTGAAGCGGTATGAACAGATTGATGCCTGGCGACGGCTCAGGGGCATAGACAACGGGCGGCGGAGCGTAGACATAGTCCTGACCACGATAATAGTCACCGTGGCGCTGGGCATCGTATTGATCGTGTTGATAGTGTTGGGTCTGTTGCTCGTGTTGATAGTGTTGGGTCTGTTGCTCGTGTTGATAACGTTGGGCCTGTTGCCCGTGTTGATTCTTTTGGTCTTGTCGATTTCCCTGGTTATAGTGGTTCTGGCCATTTGTCGTCTGTTGCTGGTTCTCCTGGTGGTTGTAGTCTGCACCAAGCGCGGGCGCCATCGACAGACAGCCGATGGCCAGCGTGACGGCCGATGCGGTTACGATCCGGGCCTTAGTCGAACCTTTGCGGGCGGTTCGCATTTCGGTGTTTCTCATCATGTACTCCTGTTTGCGATCCGATGCCGGCAACGCTTCTGGCGGCATCAGGTCGCTGCCCATTGCGGGGATCCCGCGTTTAGCTCTTCTTCGCCGCATGGTGGTGATCGGTCCGGAAAATCAGATCGGCGTTCTTTTTCTGGACGTCGGACATGCTGTCGTATAGCGTCTGAAACGCCGGCGTCAGCTTTCTGATGCCGTCAGCGTGCGCATCGGCGGCCAGACCGTAGGCCTTGAGATCATCCATCGCGCTCATGCTGTTTGCGTGACTCCTGCGTGCGTCTTTGAGCGCGTCCATGGTTGTCTCGTTGTCGCGCATGACCTGCGCGACTTTTTGCCAGAGCGCTTCCTGGTCAGCCGTGATCTGAAGCCTGCTGTGAAGGCTGTTGATGCGTGTATCCACGGATTCATGGGCTGCGACGGTCATGACATGTGCGGGCGCGCGATTTTGCGCCGTCGTCGCAGCGCCTGCAGGACTGGCGAACGCAGTTATCGCGAGAACGAACGCTGCCACGAGAGCAGGCGAAGGTGCTCGCTGGGCGGTAACGGTGGTGAATTTCATCATGGTCTCCAAGGCAACCTGGTAAATGCTCGCCAGTGCATACTTTTCGCGGGCGGGCGTTGATCGAACAGTTCATGTTTGCGCCTGTTTCCGGTCGGCGTCTGTCCGGTGCCGGACGCAAACCGCTTAGGGCCCTTGAACAGGGAGGTCACTGTACCGATCCCGTATGCCTTTACCGGCCCACGCTCCGGTCACTCCTTCGAAGCGATGCTCATCCGAACCATGTAATTGCCATGGCGAAAACCGTGGTTGCCATGACGATCGTCGCGATCCATCCCAGTATCCTCAACGCCCGCGGCAAGGTGAATCCGGCCATGATGTCCGGTCGCATCGACAGGAACATCATGGCGACCATCACCGGCACGGCGACAATCCCATTGAGCACCGCGCTCCAGTAAAGCGCCTTGACGGGATCGACGGCGGTGAAGTTCAGGCCGACACCAATCAACGTTGCCGCGGCGACGACCGTGTAGAACGCCTTGGCCTGGAACGGCCGGCGCGCGAGTCCGACACGCCATGAAAACAGTTCGCCCACGGCGTAAGCGGCCGATCCGGCGAGGACGGGAAGCGTCAACATCCCCGTGCCGATAATGCCCGCGGCGAATACGACAAAAGTGAACTGGCCTGCGACCGCGCGCAGGGCTTCAGCGGCTTCGGCCGAGGTTTGAATGTTAGTGATGCCGTGGGCATGCAGCGTCGTCGCGGTCGTGACGACAATAAAGAATGCGATGACGTTCGATATCGCCATGCCAAGATACGTATCGATCCGGATGCGGCTGAACTCGGAGCGCGCCTGTTCGGGAGCGCGGGTGAGGGCCAGTGCGCCGGGACGTTCCTTCTCGTCCTCGACTTCCTGTTCGGCCTGCCAGAAGAACAGGTACGGGCTGATGGTCGTCCCCATGACGGCCACGATCGCGACCAGATAGTCGGGCTTGAGTGAAAACTGCGGCCAGACCACGGCCCGACCCACCTCGGCCCACGGCACCTTCACCACGAACGCGCAGATGACGTAGCTGAACAGCGACAGGCACAGCCATTTCAGGACCGACACGTACCGCGAATATTGGGTGAAGATCTCCAGAGCGGCAGAAATCAGACCGAAGAAACACACGTATAGCAGGGCGGGGCCGGGGATCAACAGTTTCAGCGCAGCCCCCATTGCACCAAGATCGGCGCCAAGATTGATGACGTTCGCAACCAGCAGCATGCCGACGATCGCGCTCGAGAGCCAGGGTGTGTAGTGACGGCGAAGATTTCCGGCGATGCCATAGCCGGTGACGCGCCCGATGCGCGCGCTGATTTCCTGAATGGCTGCCATGAGCGGATAGCTGAACAGCAAGGTCCACGCGAGGCTGTACCCGAACTGCGCACCGACCTGCGAATAGGTCGCGATGCCGCTGGGGTCGTCATCGGACGCTCCCGTGATCAAGCCAGGCCCCATGATCCGCAGAATCTTTGGATGATCCGGCTGCTCTATCCTGGCTTGGGGTTGGACCTGCGGAAGGGTATCCATTTTGTGCTGTTCCCTGGCTGCTGTTTCGGACGTCCCGGACAAAAAGGGCGACCGGATGCTCGACCGTGCGCCCGCCAATCGCGCTGCCATTGGCGGCAACGGGGCGGAAAGTTTGCCCGGTGAAGCACAGGTAATCCGTATCGTCGACAAGGCTCACACGATGGTCGAAGGTGCGCTTGCGTCGCGCGCTGTAAGGTGTGACGGCGCTTGTCAGCGAATACGCGCGTTCGACCAGTACCCGTGCTTGCCGTAAAACTGGTGCAGCGCCACTTCGTAGCTGCGATGGATTGGAACCGACTTGTCGTATAACGGGCTATGCTGGATGACCTCGCGGGTAAGCGACGTTGACACGGTGGACGCGAACCAGTCGACCGTGTGGATCCAGTCGGTCGCGATCAATACTTCCTTGCCGCCAGGCCACCAGTTGTGCGTATCGACAATCAGGTAACGAATGGCCCAGGCTTCGTCGTCGTAGATGAAATCCGACACGTGGCCGAGGCTGCCATCGGCCGTTTCGAGGTGATAGCCCTTGACCGCGTCAGTGCTACGCAGATGAACGTCCGCACGCGCCCGGCTCGCGTGCATGATGGGGCGTATCGGCAACTCTGGCCCGGCATCGGGTACGGCCTCGCCCGGATCGAACGCGGGATAGGCGCCCATACCCCACAGGTTCGGACCACCCCAATACGTCGGATAGCTGTAGTAACGCAGGTACTCGATTTCATGCTGGCGAGATACTGGCTTGTGCGCGTCGATATTCGGGCTGTCTCTCACCTGTTGTCGGGTGAGGCTCACGCGGACGGTGTGTGACGGCGGGGCCGCGCGTTCGACCGAGTAGGGAGAAATCAGTACCTGCCGGTCGTTGAGCCAGTTCCCCGTCTCGACCACCAGATAGCGGACGCCCCACGACTCGTCGTCGAAGTAGACCTGGTTGACAGAGCCTATATCGCCGTCAAACGCACGAATGACGCAGCCGTGCAGGCTCCTTACGCTTCGCAGCATGATTTCTCCGCAATCTGGAAACGAGGACACCGCGCATGCGATGTCCTGTCTGCCTCGCGTCTTAGAGCGTCGTGAGCCGTGTGACCTTGGTGCCTTGAAGCGACGCGCCCGCCATCAACCCGCCATTCGCCAGAACGAACGCATCCACCTGGCCTGTGGCCGTGGTGGTGTCGACGGCGCCGTTCGCGCCGAGTTTCAGCACGGCCACCGACGCGTCTCCGCCGGCCGACCAGCCGTCCCTGCTACGGAACTTGTCGAGCGACTCCTGGGTCATGAAGAGGAACACGATAGCGCGCGATTGGGCGCCGGCCTGCCAGCCTACCGAACCCGTTGCCGTGCTGTAGTACCCGACCGTATGGCCACTCACGCGCAACGATCCTTCGCCATACTGGCCGCCGACCACGAGGGCAGCATCGATGACTGACGGAAATATCAGCACACCATGAGCTTTGCCAACCAGCTCACGCGAGCCATTTGCCGCGCCATAAAGGCGCGTAAGGGTCGAGTCGACGCCTGCGTCGATCGCGTGGCGCTTGTCGATCTGCTGACCGCTGGCGTTTGATTGACCGGTTGTGGTGCAACCGGAGACCGCGAGGCCTAGTGCCATGATCGAACCTGGCGTAGTCCATATGAATGTACGTCTAAGCATGATGCTCTCCTGGGTTTGCAATGATGTCTATGACCCTACGCCGGAGGGCGTGGCAATGCGGTACGACAGCGTACAGACGTCCGGCTTTATTGACTGCACGATCTGTTCTCACTTCCAGGTTGTTTTGCATACCGTATGAGGCGTCGGTGCGGTGTCCGCTGCAAGCCGTCTCCAACTCCGGCGAGGGCACGCGATGCCATGGCAATGCGTGGAATCCTGATCGGTATGGCGCTGATTCTCGGTCTTTTTTTACCGATATGGACACCAGATCGAGTATGGGAAGCGTATGCTCGGGCCGATCAGGCATCGTCTGAGATGCAGCTTGCGTGAGCGCTACGGGCTGTAGTCACTGGAAGCGACCCGGTCTGGGGAACGTGTTGGTGCGACTCGCTATTGCACCGACGACCCGATCACTTCGAACCGTCATATAGTCGACATACGGAGGACTTATGTCATTGCTGCCCGATGCAAATAACCCCACCCGGGATAGACGGGTGGAATACGGCCATGCCGACGAGGAACGCGCCAGGAAGCGCACACAGGATGCGACCGGAATCGACCCGACGGCAGCCAAGTGGCGCTATCGACCCACGAATAGCGTCACGAATATCAAGAGATAAGTGACGGCACGGGGTGACGCAACCCAGCCCGGCGATGATTGCCGGGCCCGGTACGGCACCGTACCGACTTCCGGTAAAGGTGCGAGCACCGTATCCGCAGGCGCCCTGTGTCTTCACCTTAAGGCGCTTGAGACAGCCCCGTGCAACCTGATTCTTTCCGATTGACCGTCCAGGCCGCTCAACCCGCAAGGAGTGGCCATCATGACCTCGATCCGATCACGCTATTTCTTTCCGCCACGCGCATGGCGGCGAGCGTCATTGCGATGCCATTGCGCCGCCCGACAGTTCAATTCCTGTGATTCCGGTTTCACTGCGCGATCCGTGTTTCCCACCCACGCAGACATGTACGCCATGCCTGAACTGAATTGCGGCGACGTCGTCGCGGCTCCACGCCATAACCCGCAGAGGATTAAAAAATGCTAGTTACCGATTCGATATGCCAGGAACCGCAAGTGTTCCTCCCCCCTCCCGCCTTGTCGGCGCACGCGGCGATATCCGGCATGGACGCTTACCGGGCGCTCGTCGCTGAAGCGCAGCGTGACTACGACGGCTTCTGGGGTCGTCTGGCGCGCGAGACGCTCAGCTGGAACAAGCCTTTCTCCACGGTACTGGACGAAACGAATGCACCGTTCTACACGTGGTTCGAGGACGGCGAGCTGAACGCGTCATACAACTGCCTCGACAGGCACGTCGAAGCGGGCCACGGCCAGCGCATCGCGGTGATTTTCGAAGCCGACGACGGCACCGTCACCCAGGTTACCTACGAGGATCTGCTGCAACGCGTGTGTCGCCTTGCGAACGCATTGAAGAAGCGCGGCGTGAAGAAAGGCGATCGTGTCGTGATCTATATGCCGATGTCGGTAGAAGGCATCGTCGCGATGCAGGCCTGCGCGCGGATCGGCGCGACGCATTCGGTCGTGTTCGGCGGCTTCTCGTCGAAGTCGCTCAATGAGAGGCTGGTCAATGTCGGCGCAATAGCGCTGATCACCTGCGACGAACAGATGCGCGGCGGCAAGGCGTTGCCTCTGAAAAGCATCGCCGACGAAGCGCTCACCATGGGCGGCTGCGAAGCAGTGAGGAGCGTGATTGTCTACCGGCGTACCGGCGGCAAGGTGGCATGGAACGAAGGCCGCGACCTGTGGATGCACGAACTCATGCAGGCCGAATCCGGTGAATGTGCGCCCGAAGGGGTCGGCGCGGAGCATCCGCTCTTCATCCTCTACACGTCGGGGTCGACCGGCACGCCGAAGGGCGTGCAGCACAGCACGGGCGGTTTTCTGCTATGGGCGGCCCAGACGATGAAGTGGACCTTCGACTGGAAACCCACCGACGTGTTCTGGTGCACGGCGGACATCGGGTGGATCACAGGGCACAGCTATATCGCGTACGGTCCGCTCGCACTGGGCGCGACCCAGGTCGTGTTCGAAGGCGTGCCGACGTATCCGGACGCCGGCCGCTTCTGGGACATGATCGCCCGGCACAAGGTCACGATCTTCTACACGGCGCCGACGGCGATCCGTTCCCTGATCAAGCTGGCAGAAGGCAATGCGAAAGTGCATCCGGACCGTTTTGATCTGTCGACGCTGCGCGTGCTCGGCACGGTCGGCGAGCCGATCAATCCGGCCGCCTGGGTGTGGTACTACGAGCACGTCGGTGGTGGACGTTGTCCGGTGATCGACACCTGGTGGCAGACCGAAACCGGTGGCCACATGATCGCACCGATGCCTGGCGCGACGCCGCTCGTTCCAGGCTCCTGCACGTTGCCGCTGCCCGGCATCATGGCGGCGGTCGTCGATGAAACGGGGCAGGACGTGCCAAACGGGCAGGGCGGAATTCTGGTGATAAAGCGCCCATGGCCTTCGATGCTGCGCACGGTGTGGGGCGATCCGGAGCGCTTCAAACAGGGCTACTTCCCGGAAGAACTCGGGGGCAAGCTCTATCTCGCCGGCGACGGCGCGATTCGCGACAGCGAGACCGGCTATTTCACCATTACGGGTCGCATCGACGACGTGCTGAATGTGTCCGGACACCGCCTCGGAACGATGGAGATTGAGTCGGCACTGGTCGCCAATCCGCTGGTCGCTGAGGCCGCAGTAGTGGGGCGAGCGGACGAGACAACAGGCGAGGTCGTCATCGCTTTCGTGGTGCTGAAGGGCGTGCGCCCTGAAGGCGAGGAAGCGGCGAAGATCGCAAACGAACTGAGGGCATGGGTCGGCAAGGAAATTGGCCCTATCGCGAAGCCGAAGGAGATCCGCTTCGGTGAGAACCTGCCGAAGACGCGCTCGGGCAAGATCATGCGCCGCCTTCTGCGCTCACTTGCAGCAGGCGAGGAGATTACGCAGGACGTTTCGACGCTCGAAAATCCGGCCATTCTCGATCAGCTCGGTTGATCGTCCCGACGATCGCGAGATCGTTGCGGCGCTTTTTATAGATCTCAGGAGCAGGAAATGAGCAATGTGCCTCTTCAATTGAAACTGTCGAATCCGGCGCCGTTGGGTCTCGCAGGCTTTGCGTTGACAACGTGGCTTCTAAGTATGATCAACGTCGGATGGTTCTCCGGCGATTCGATGGGAATGGTCCTCGCCTGTGCACTGGCCTACGGTGGTACCGCGCAGGCGATCGCCGGGCTGATGGAACTGCCGCGCGGCAATACATTCGGCGCGACAGCGTTCCTGAGTTACGGAGCGTTCTGGTGGTCGTTTGCTCTGTTCGTGCTCTTTCTGCACGACAAGGTGCCCGCCGCGTTTGTCGGCTGGTATCTGTTCCTTTGGGGCGTGTTCACATTCTATATGTGGCTTGCGACGTTCCGTTCGCCGCGCGCATTGCAGTTCATTTTTCTGGCGCTCTGGATCACGTTCGTTCTGCTCGCCGCTGGGGAATGGACGGGGGGAGGTGTTTTGCGTATCGCTGGAGGCTACATGGGTCTCGTGACTGCGGCGCTGGCGTTCTATCTGTCGGCGGCGGATCTGCTTAACGAGGTGTATCAGCGCGCCGTCTTGCCGGTCGGTGACCCAAGGGTCTTCAGGCGTCATGCTGTTGTTCTTTGATCATGCGAACCGTGAAGGCGGTCGGCGTGTCGATTTTGCGTTACCGGATTCCGATGTCTTCGCTAACTGTCTCAAGGAAACATGCCATGACTGATCCATTCAATGCCGTTACCGATTTCAGCCGGATGCTGGAACAACTCAAGATTCCCGGAGTTGACGTGACCTTGCTGATCGAAGCGCAGCGCAAGGACATCGCCGCGCTAACGCAGGACCACCGCGTGGCCAATGAGGGCATACAGGCCCTGGTGAAGAAGCAGGCAGAGCTTTTCAGCAGGCATGTGGAGGAGATGCGGACTGCTGTGCAGAGGATGAGCGGCGAGGATCCGAAGGATGCCGTCGCGCAGCAGGGAGCACTGATCCAGCGGACGTTGACAAAGGCGCTTGAGGAGATGCGTGAACTGACTGGGATGGCGCAAAGCTCGCAGATCGAAGCGCTAGCAGTGATCAGCAGGCGCCCCGGGAAGAATCTGGAGGAGGCGAAGGTGCCGCTGCGCCAGTAGGTGAATGCTGATTTCCGCGGTCGCGCCGCAGCATGGCATTCCACGGTTTGGACGTCAGGTTGAACGGAACGGCCTGACTGCAATCGTCCAACTTCAGGATTTCCCGGTTGCCAGACGTGAACGGCCCCGTTGCGGTGTACGAGAAGTTGTGGCGCGCGTCGAAGGAAGTACATGCAGAACATACAAGATCCGCACGGGAGGTACAACGCGCCCGCAGTCTTCGTCTATGCAAGGGGACCGAGGATTACATCGATAGCGGCCTGGCCGGCGATCTCCGCAACAAGGTAGGCCCAGCGACGGGAAAACGGGCCACCCCGGACCTTGATTCGCTCACCGAGCGCCGCTACGCCTTGCGGCCTGATGGGTCCTTCGATGCGAAACCAGACGTCGAACATGTCCTTCGATGTGGGCAGCAAATCAACGTGAATCTCGAATCCGCGATATTCGACCGTTCGTTGCATGAAGACCTCCGGTTCCAACGCCACCGCAAGACGCGGCAAATCACATGTCGACCTGTTTTCCCTTCGGCCATCGCGGTCAGGCGCACGCGAGTTCGCGGGAGGAAAAGTCCATGAACGTGCTCATCCAGATACATTTGCGCATAGGGTAATGCCCGTCTGCTCGACGACTTGATGAGAAGGGACGGATCGGTCGATGGATAAATCGATAGTTGAGGCCCCTGGACCACAACAAGACTACACTGGGGATGGGACAAATCCCGGAGTAGTACCATGAGAAACACCGACCCTCGAAGCACCTTTCGCGGTCTTCCCTTGCCTCCGGAGCAAGACGCAGAAGTCAGACACTACATAAAGAGGCAAAAGCAGCGAGGCCTGCCCTGGGATACGCCTGAACTGGCGGCCATGCTTCGTGACATGCTGGAGCCGCCGGGCAACGACGGCGGAGAATCCAGTGCGACAGTCGACGAAACGATAGCCGCCACAGAGCGCGCAACGGCTTCCATAGACGAGGCCATGGATCCCATCGAAGCCAGTGAGGAGCGCAATGCCGCCATGGAGACAGAGGGGATGAGGGGCCCCAGGCGTTGAATCCATGACGGGATTAGCAGCGGGCACGGAGATTCGCCCGGCGCGTCCGGATCGCAACATGAGCCTGTCGGGGACACCGCTCCCAGGATGCTTGCGGAGACGTTTTCACAGACGTTGCTCCGTGGCGTTATCGCGGGGAGTGTAATCGTACCCAGAACAGGAGGTGATCATGAAACGGGATATGAACCTGGCGCTCGCGATATTGAAAACGCTCGAGCAAAACAGGTCGCCGCGCCTTGGCGAATTCGACATTGAGGCAGCGCTCAAGGATGCGTTCGATGTTTCGAGCAAAGGTGTGTGGTACCAGTTGAACCTGCTGGCCGACGCACATCTCGTGCGTTCCATGGGTAGCGACTGGCGGCTGACATGGGAGGGACACGAGTTCTTGAAGTCGGCAACACCGAACGACTACGAGGGCGCTTAAGCCTCGACATGAACGGTGCAACATGAACGGACTTGCGCATGCGCGGCGTGAAAATCACGAACACAGCAAGCCTCGCGTCAACTGGCATTCAATGACCGACAATCCTCTAGCATGCCTCGAAGCGCTGCCATTTGAAGGATTCGCTCATGACATGCACGACCAGGTCATCAACCGGAATTGACTCGACCGAGCCGCACCACGCGGCGGGATACGCCTGCTGCAGCTTCCCCGCGGCATGCAAGGCCGCCCAGAGCTCGTGGGGCAGCCCTGCTTTTCGCCGCAGCATTTCGCCGACGTACAGCCGTTTAGGATCGCATCCATACCGCACGAGTCCGCCGCTCGCCATGTAAGTTTCACGCATCGTCAGGCGGCGCGGCGGTTGCCCAGCCTCATGACACTCGTCGCCAGCGGTTTGCTCCCAATGCTGATTTCGCGAAAACCACAGCACAGGCGTCCCGGTGGGTTCGACCCCGATGCCGCCTGGGATTAGCATCCCGCTTGAGGTGATGTGCTGAAATTTTCGTCCCGTGGTGTAGTGCCATGCCAACATCGTTTGCTCCGATCAGATTTGCCGGCTACTGCCATTTTCCGTCTCCTGTTTTACTCTCGGTGACCGATGCGTGATTCGTCACGCGACCTGCGCGCCCGAGTTCACGTCTTCACTCACGCCGAAGCAAAGCGAAATCACGAGCGTATGCGACCCCGCATCAAGCGGCACGCGCACCCGTCCATCACCACATTCGACACTCGCGCCGTCGAGCACCGCACGCATCACACCGCGCTCGTCAGCGGATTCGACGCGGACTTCATACCGCGTCGAGTGCATCGTCACTGTTGCTTCAAACCCCGGCCACCTGTCGGGAATACAAGGATCGACCACGAGAAAATCCCCCTCCCGACAAATCCCAAGGATGCCCTCGACGCCCGCCCGGTACATCCATCCAGCGGATCCTGTGTACCAGGTCCAGCCGCCCCGTCCGATATGAGGCGCCACGGAATAGACATCGGCCGCAACGACATAGGGTTCGACCTTGTAGCGGTCGACTTCCAGCGGTGTGCGCGCATGATTGACCGGGTTAAGCAGTGAAAACAGCGCGGCGGCCTTGTTGCCATCACGCATTTTCGTGAAAGCGAGGATCGCCCACATCGCTGCGTGGCTGTACTGCCCGCCGTTTTCACGCAGCCCCGGCGGATAGCCCTTGATATAGCCGGGATCGTGCGACGTTTTGTCGAACGGCGGCGTGAACAGCAAAGCAAGCCCGTCGTTGCGACGGATAAGGTGCTTTTCCAGCGACGACATCGCCAGCGCCGCGCGCGCTGGATCTGCCGCGCCTGACAGCACAGCCCACGACTGTGCGATCGAATCGATTTGACACTCGTCACTGTCTTTCGAGCCGAGCCACGTGCCGTCGTCAAAAGTCGCGCGGCGATACCATTCGCCGTCCCACGCGTCGCGCTCCAGCGCCTCGCGCACCGACGCCGCATGAGCGCGCCAGCGCGCAGCGCGCCCAACCGAAACCACATCGCGCGATTCAGCCAGGGGGGCGAACAGCTCAATAGTCCGCAATAGCAGCCAGCCGAGCCAAACGCTTTCCCCCTTACCGTCCGCACCAACGCGGTTCATCCCGTCGTTCCAGTCACCCGTACCGATCAGGGGCAAGCCATGCTTGCCGGTCAGTTCGATGCATTGATCCAGGCCGCGCGCGCAATGTTCGAACAGCGACGCTGATTCATCTGCGACCATCGGCTGGAAGAACGCATCGTGCTCGCCGGGCCGCAGTGGCGGTCCATCGAGGAACGGCACGATCTCGTCGAGAATCGCGAAATCGCCCGCGCAGCCGATGTACGTCGCCGTCGCGAACGCGAGCCACACTCGGTCATCGGAAATCCGCGTGCGCACGCCTTGCCCCGACTGGGGTAACCACCAGTGCTGGAAATCGCCTTCGACAAACTGCCGCGCCGCGGTGCGCAGCAAATGCCGCCGTGTCTCGTCCGGCTGCGCATGGGTAAGCGCCATGCCGTCCTGCAACTGGTCACGGAACCCGTATGCGCCGCTTGCCTGATAGAACGCCGAGCGCGCCCAGGTACGGCACGCGAGAGTCTGATACAGCAGCCAGCCGTTTAGCATCAGGTCCATTGCGCGGTCGGGGGTTTTCACCTGCACGGTACCGAGCACGTCCTGCCATTGGCTCGTCACTTCGGCGAGGACAGCATCGAGATCGGCCTTGCGATAGCGCTCGATCAACGCCCGCGCCTCTTCGACGCAAGCGCATTGCCCGACGAACGACACCACTTCGACGATCTCGTCCACGCCCAGCTCGATCACGCGCTGCATCGCCGCGCATGGATCGAGGCCCGCACCGGTCGCGCCAGACAGCGGCGCGTTGCCGGTCAGCGCGGCGGGCACCGCAGTCTGGCCGTTGCGGCCGAGAAATTCGGTGCGATCCGCCGTCCACGCGGTCTGCTGACCGCTGAGGTCCGCGAACGCCACGCGCCCCGCGAACCCCATGCTCCACGGATTGCGCGCCAGCATCGCGCCGGTAGCGGAGTCGATTTCCGTCACGATGAATGGTCCCGATGCGCCGCGCGATGTGCCGAGCACCCATTCCATCCACGTCGTCACGGACAGACGGCGCGGCCTACCGGACAGGTTGCGCAACGTCAGCCGGGAGATCTTCAGAGGGTCGGCGAGGGGCACGTATTGCAGCAAGTCGAGCGCGATGCCATTCGCCTCGTGTTCGAAGCGGCTGTAGCCATGCCCGTGACGCGCGACATACGTCCCGCCATCGCGGATCGGGAGCGCGGTGGCGCCCCACACATCGCCAGTGACTTCGTCGCGCACATAGATGGCTTCACCGGCTCGGTCTTCGACCGGATCGTTCGACCACGGCGTGAGTTGATTGTCCCGGCTGTTTTCGGCCCACGTGTAGCCGCTGCCTTCCGCAGCGACCTGAAAGCCGAAGCCGGAATTCGCGATCACGTTGATCCACGGCGCGGGCGTCGTCGCACCCGCCACGAGAACGGTTACGTATTCCCGACCGTTTTTATCGAAACCGCCCAGACCATTGAAGAACTCGAGTCTCAGCGGAACCGAAGAAAGCTCGCGAGGCAGATGAGGCGGCGCGGGCCATGGCGGCGACATCGGCGGCTTCGGCCGGCGAAGCGCCGACGGCTGGCCCTGCGACTGCGGCACCCGGGCGAGCTGGTCGGCGATTGAACCGCGACGCGCGATCAACGCGACACGCGCGACCGATTGCAGCAGCGCACGCGCCTCCACGCTCATCAAATCGGCGCGCAGCGTAAAGATCCCCCCTTGCGCGAGCTCTTCGCCGAAACGC
The DNA here is from genome assembly GCF_050435685.1 of Paraburkholderia sp. GAS448. Taxonomy (NCBI): domain Bacteria; kingdom Pseudomonadati; phylum Pseudomonadota; class Betaproteobacteria; order Burkholderiales; family Burkholderiaceae; genus Paraburkholderia; species Paraburkholderia sp. GAS448. The sequence continues at coordinate 12,621 of NZ_JBNDKT010000056.1, read as the reverse complement.
GGCCGTGCCTGGCTGCTGCGCACGGCTGTTTCGATCGCCCCCTGCAACTCCTGGATATACGACGATGCCCGTTCGTTGATGATGACGAGATCGACGCCCAGCTGCTTCATCCGCCAGTACTCGTGTGCCCTCAATAACTGCCGGACTTGCGCGATGTCTTCGACGTCGTCGATACGCAGCAGCACGATTGGCAGGTCGCCGGAAATCGCGTGCTGCCAGAGTCCCGACTGTGCGCCGGCCCCGCGAATGATCGTGTCCGACGGCGCTCTGAAACGCGCGTCGGCGTAAATGACGGGCGCGGCGAGGCGCTGAAAATCCGCCGCCTCTTCGGCTTCGACGTCGAGGTGGCGCAACTGCACCTGGGCCTGCGTCCAGGCTAGCGTTTTGGCGCGATCGAACGCGTTGCGGTCATGGTGTTTGTCGACCAGATCGAGCAACAGCGCTCGCGACTCGGCCACCAGTGTCCAGAACGTCACGCGAGCGACCTTGCCCGGCGGCACCAGCACGCGATACCTAAGTGCAAAGACCGGATCGAGTACGGTCCCGGCGGTGTTGGTCAGCGGCTGATCGTCGAAGATCGCCGCCGCCGTGCCGGCGTTGCGCCCGCGCCCCAGAAAGCGCGCGCGATCCGATTCGTATTGCGGATCGGCGACGATCTCGCCGTCAACAATCGCGAAATGCGCAGCCCACACCTGTTTTTCCTCGTGCGAACGTGGACGGCGCGTGGCCACCAGCGCGCCGAATTCTGCGAGGTGCTCGGTCTCGACAAACATCCGCGAGAAGGCCGGATGCGCGTTGTCGGCGGCGGGCGTCGCGAGCACGATTTCGGCGTAGGAGGTCAGTTCAATTTCGCGCGCGCGGCGTCCGCTGTTTGCCAACGACACGCGGCGTACTTCGCCGTCTGCTTCACCCGAAACCAGCACGTCCATCGTAGTTGTCAACGAGCCGTCGCGGCGAATGAATTCCGCATGGTCCTCGCCGAACACAACCTCTTCGTACCCGGCTTCGCTGCCTGTCGGCTGTGCGCCCGCCGACCACACGTGGCCGCTCTGCGTATCGCGCAGGAAGATGAAGGAGCCCCAGTTGTCGCGGGTTGCGTCTTCGCGCCAGCGCGTCACCGCCATGTCGCGCCAACGGCTGTAACCGGAGCCCGTCGCAGTCAGCATGACCGCGTAGTCTCCATTCGACAGCAGGTGTGTCACTGGCGCTGCGCCGGCCACAGCCGACGCAGCGAGGCGCCGTACGGTCGGCGGCACGACACCGGCGACGGCTGCTGACGTGTTCACTTCTTCGGCACGGGGGTGCGCAACGGCGACATTGCGCGGCATACGTTCCTGCAACAACAGTTCGCTCGCCTGGATCATGGGTTCGCGATGGAAACGTGCACGCATCTGCGCGTCGAGTAACGTGTTCGCAATCGACACGATCGTCATGCCCTGGTGATGCGCCATGAAATTGCGCACGATCGCAACATCCTCATTGTCCGGTAGCCGCGAGCGGGTGAAATCGAGTGCTTCGTAGAACCCATAGCGACCCAGCGCGCCCAGCGCGGCGAGTTGTGCGTAGTTCTCTCGCGCGGCTTGTGGGTCGACCATCGCGGCTAGCCCCGTTGCATACGGCGCGATCACGCGGTTCTCTGAAAGCCCTCGCTTGAGGCCGAGACCGGGCACGCCGAAATTCGAATACTGGTAGGTGAATTCGATGTCACGAGCGTTGTACGCCGATTCCGAAATGCCCCACGGAATGCCAAGCGAACGCCCATACGAGGCTTGCCGTTCCACCACCAGACGGCTCGTCTGCTCGAGCAGGCTGCCGACCGGCGCGCGCATCACCAGCGACGGCATCAGGTATTCGAACATCGACCCCGACCATGAGATCAGCGCCGAGCCGTTACCGACCGGCGTCGCGGCGCGGCCGAGGCGGAACCAGTGGCGCGTCGTCACGTCACCTTTCGCGATGGCGAACAGGCTCGCGAGGCGCGCTTCGGACGCCAGCAGGTCGTAGCAGTTCAGGTCGAGGTTGTTGTCGGATTGCGAATAGCCGATCGATAGCAGCTTGCGTTCCGGATCGAGCAGGAACGCGAAGTCCATGTCGAGCGCCATCGCTCGCGACGAATCGGCGAGCGACTTCAGGCGTGCCCGCAGAAGATCCGGCGTCTCGGCGAGTTGCTGCCGGTCGCGGGCATGTTCGGTCACGCTTTTGCTCAACGCGTCTATCCAGAACATCAGGTCGGCGGAACTGTCGTCGCCGCCGGCGGGCACGAGTTCACGCGTTGCCTTCGCAGCCTTTTCCGTCAGCCGCACGAGCGACGGCGACAGCGCTTCGAGCGTCTGCGGGCCGTGCAACTGCGTGCTGATCTCTTCGAGGATCCCAACCAGCTGCCTGCCACGTTCACCGCCTGCGGCGGCCAGCGCGTCGATGGCTTCCCGCGCGAGTTGCAGATTGTCCATCATTCCGGACCGCGCAGCCGGCGCGAGCAATTCATGGGGCCACTCTTCGCACGCGTTGGCGAGGACGATCAGATGACCGGCCAGATTGCCGCTATCGACCGACGAAACATACGCCGGCGCCAGCACCTGGAGATCGAGCGTTCCGTACCAGTTATAGAAATGCCCCTTGAAACGGGTGAGCTTGTGCATCGAAGCGAACGTTGCTTCGAGCCGTTCGACAGTTTCCGTCGTCCCGCCCCAGCCGAAATCGCGCGCGGCAATCGCCGACAGCAGATACAGCCCAAGGTTGGTCGGCGAGGTGCGGTGCGCGACGACCGGCTTCGGATCTTCCTGGAAGTTGTCGGGCGGCAGCATGTTTTCTGCTGGCGTAACGAAGGTCTCGAAGAAACGCCACGTGCGTCGCGCGATGAGGCGAAGGCTGCGCGCGTCCAGGTCCGCCATCGCGAAACGCCGCGCCACGGTCGGCGAACGGCTCGACCACAGCGCGAGCGCCGGCGCGGCGAGCCATAACATCGCAAACGGCAGCACGAGCGCCCAGTGCGACGGTGCGAACGCGATGGCACCAGCCGGCAGTACGAGGCCGAGTGCGACACCGCCTGTCATCTGCCGATAAAAGCCGCGCAGATCGAGACGAGGGCTGCCCTTCGACTGCGCAGCGGTCGTCCATTCGAGCAGCCGGCGATGCGTCACGAACAGGCGCATCAGCGTCCGGACGATCGCATCGCCCATGCGCCACGCCTGGTCAGCGAGGAACGCGGCCGACAGAACTGTTTGCAAGGTGGCGAGCCGCAACTCGGCGGCCAGCACGTCCAGATGATTGCGCAGATGGATGCCGCTGCGGCGCGGCAGGATCACGAACAGCGTCGGCAGGAAAGCGGGAATCGCGAGCGCGCCAAGCACCAGCAGCGCGCCTGCAATCCCGGTGCGGATCGGCATAAGCCAGCATAAGCCGAGCGCGGCGACCATCAAGGGTGCGAGCAGCGAACGGCGCAAATTGTCGAGCATCTTGAAGCGGCCGATCGACGGCATCGCGTGTCGGTCCCGGCCACGATGGCCGACGATCCACGGCAGCAACTGCCAGTCGCCACGCGTCCAGCGATGCTGCCGTTTGCCAATCACGTCGTAACGAGACGGTACTTCCTCGACCACCTCGACATCCGACGCCAGTCCGGCACGCGCAAAAATCCCTTCGAACAGATCGTGACTGAGCAGCGCGTTTTCGGGCACGCGTCCATGTAATGCCGCTTCAAACGCATCGACGTCGTAGATACCCTTGCCGGTATACGACCCTTCGCCGAACAGATCCTGATAGACATCGGACACGGCCGCCGCGTAAGGGTCCATCCCGCCGGGGCCGGAAAAGACGCGCTGATGCAGTGACCCTTCCTGGCCCACGGGCAGCGACGGAGTGACACGCGGTTGCAGAATCGCGTATCCGTTGACGACGCGTTGTTCGGCGTCGCTGAACGTCGGCCGGTTTAGCGGATGCGCCATCTTGCCGATTAGCCGCAGCGCGGCGTCTCGTGGCAGACGCGTATCGGCGTCGAGTGTGATGACGTAGCGCACGTCGGACGGCACCTGCGGCGCACGGCCGGCGATCGATATGAAGGTCGTGTCCGTCGCACCGCGCAGCAGGCGGTTCAGTTCGTGCAACTTGCCGCGCTTACGTTCCCAGCCCATCCATTTGTTCTCGCTCGCGTTGAACACGCGGCGGCGGTGTAGCAGCAGGAAGCGGCTGCCGCTCGGGCCAGGCTCGTAACGGCTGTTCAGAGCTTCGATGGCGTCGGAGGCCACGGCGAGCAGATGTGCATCGCCAGCCAGCACTTCCTGATCCGCATCGAGCCCGTCCACCAGCAACGCGAAAGACAGGTCGCCACCGGCTCCCGCGAGATGATGCACCTCAAGACGTTCGACCTGCTCGCGCAGATCGGCTTCGCTCGTCAGGAGCGTCGGCACGGCAACCAGCGTGCGCAACGACGACGGCACGCCGGCAGTCAGTTCGAGACCCGGCAACGTGATTGCACCGAAACTCCATGTCACCGCGCGATTGACGAGGGCGGTCGCGACCTCGGTGAGGGGCAAGAATCCGCATGCGGCAAACAGCGCGAGTACCCAGGCTTCGAGACCTCGCGGCGCTAGTGTCCACAGTGCCCACAACGCCAGCGCCAGTAACGTCGTGGCCACCACCAGGATCATGCCGACGTACCCGCGGATGCCGAGGCGGACGTTGAACCGCGCTATCCGCAGACGCGGCGGCGGACGGAATCCGATCGCCTGCTCCAGTGCGCGGCGGCCTTCGGCAATCAGGTGATAGCCGGGGTCGCCGGCGCGTTCCGCTTGCGCGGCATCGCCTGCCTCCAGCACCGCCGCATGCGCCGATTCCAGCGCCAGCCCGGCGACTTCGAGTTCGGTGTAGGACGAGCCACGCGCCAGTTGCTCGATCGCGCTGCGATACAGATTGCGCGTCGGAAAATCCATCGTGGCAAAGCTGCTGTCCCTGCGCAACCGGGCGTCGACAAGACTCACCCCCTCGAACAGTCCCGCCCAGTCGATGTCGGAAATCAGCCTCATGCTGGTGATCACATTGCGCACGGTGACGTTCGACGCGCCCTGCCGCTGCTGCGCATGTTGCACGACTTCGTCGATGGATGCGCCCTGAAGCTTGAGCCGCTCTTCCAGCCAGCCAAGTGCCGGCGTGGTGCGCGGATCCTGGTCACGCAGCCGTTTCGCGAGCTGTGCGGCGAACAGCTCGGACAACAGGCCCGAGGAGCGCGTGGAAATGTCCGCTTCGAGCGCCGAGCGGGCGCTGCCAGCTTCGAGCAGACGGTCGGTGAGTGCATCGGCGTCGGCGCGTGCGCTGCGGCCTGCGGTGATCTGGTCAGTCAGGCGTCGCAGGTTCTCGATCAGTACGATGCGCAACGTGATAGCCACGGCCCACAATTCGCCGATCGTCAGCGGCTGAACCCGCTGATACGCGCTGATGAAGCACCGCAGGATCTGCGGGTCGAAGTGACTGTCGGTATGCGCAACGAACGCCCATGCAAGACCAAATACGCGCGGATAGCCGGCGAACGGGCCGACGGCAAGCTTGGGCAACTGACGGTAGTAGCCGGGGGGCAAGTCATCGCGAATCTCACGGATCTGTTCCTCGACGAGGTGATAGTTGTCGAGCAGCCATTCCGCGGCAGGCACCACGCCCCGGCCATTCTCCAGTTCTTCGGCGCTCGCACGGTAAGCCGCTAGCAGGACTGCGGCATTATCGTTCAGTCTCGTGTGCAGCGATAGAACGGCAGGTGGTGTCTTCGTTACCATTTGCGCGGCAGCGAGGCTCTCCGCGTGTTGCTCGAGCCGTTCGACGCCGAACAGTTCTTCGCGCACCGGCGCGATGTCAGTCCATGGCGGCGACGGCGAGCGATGTCCCGCGACATATCGAAGGATCGCTTTCACAGGAGCACTTCCCGCGATGTCGGTGAGTTCGGTGGGGTGGACCGGTCGCTGCGGCGTGTCGCGTTAGCGGCGCGCCTATCGTTTGCCACAGTTGTGTCGGCGAACGGCTCATTGAGTTGGGACATGATCGGATCTTCCTTCGGGGAGGGCGGACTACGCGTGTCGCGTGGGTGCAAGCCTCCGGGCTGTAGTTTGATTCCACGGTGCGGATTGCCGGCGCATCGAAAAATTTTCGCCGGAACGATGCGCGTAACGGGAATGCGTCAGTACACCCCCATGCACAATCCGTTAATGCCGTTTAGCGGCGCGCTGAAACGTCGGATGAAGTTCGATCAGACCGATGCGGCAATGACTGAGAGACAGGGGCACCTGCGCAGCCCTGTAGGCGCAGTTCCTGGCTGAACACCCGGAAAGGATGAAGCAGAGAGGACACGGATCCGTGCCCCGGGTGCCTGCTATTTCTTTTTGGCCGGTGCGCTGGCCACGGCGGTCTTCGGCGCAATCGCCGGGGACACGCCCACCGCAGGAGAGATCACCTTTTTGGGTTGTTTCGGCTTTTTGGCCTCGCGATTACCGCGCATCGTGCTCTTTGCCAATATGTTTCTCCTGATTTGCCGATCGCGAAAGCGACAGGCATATCACGCAGTTTGGGCGCATCTGGTAACTCTGTCGCGATTTTTCTTTTAGATGTCCGTTGCGCGCCTTCCGGAGAATGCCAGCCAACGGGGCGCAGTGTGCTCGCAGACCTGTCAGCAGCGACCTCAGTTGAGATAGCATGCCCGTTCCTTGCTGGGAGCAGTCAGGAAGATTGGCGAAGAACGCATGGACAGAGTGTCAGCCACCGGACTCAATCGCGACGAATATGGCGTATGCTGTCGTTGTCACGTCTCTTGTTCACGACGGACGCAGCTTAATTCCAAAATTTTCTGCATTCCAGAATATTTCCTTCTGCCCCAACCGGCCAACACGACTGGCGCAATGAATCGGGTTGTCCCCTGAACTGCTGCGTCGCCGGGGGCCCCATAGCATTACGTTTGAGATAACCATGCTTTTACGCATACAAAGCCATGTGGTGAGCCCGCCACCTGCTCCACGAATTCCGCATCGCAGTTTTGATGGGGAAGCCCGCGATCGCCTGATTGTCTGGATTCGCCGGCGCATGGACGAATATGGAATAAGCCCCGAGAATCTTGCCGCTGCGATCGAAGCGGATAAACCGCTGACGCCCCGTTATCGAGACCACAAAGGCAACGAATGGAACGGTGAGGGCGATATGCCGGAATGGCTTGAACGTGTCCAGCAGCTCGGTGTAGATGTCGATTTCTTTGCTATCCGGCAACAGGATGCCTCTCCAGGAGTTTGTTCGCCTGGCGACGCGGGAATGTCGATGTTCTTCGGTGCTCGATGACTGCTGGCTGCGGGTTGCCACGCATGCACGACGCCACCGGGTGCAAACGCCCCGTCTAAACCTGGCGACCAGGTCGACCGGACTCAGGGGAACTCGCAGTGATATCGCCGCCCTCCGTCTCGCTGCCAATCGATAGCTACCTGGTGCTGCTTACCGGTAGCGGGTCGTGCCCCTCCACTGTAATGATCCGGTGCCGTGGCCGGAGCGAACGCTCAAGAATTTCGTCTACGTGTCGCTATCGGGTGGATCTCAGTTTTGATCCTGCACCGACCATCGCACACACGCTGCACACTGCACTGCACACGCTATAGCCGCGCTGCAATCTGCTCGGCCGACTCGCGGTAGTACGTGTTTTGAAGGATAGACAAATCCTTGTTCCCGCTTATCTTTGCAAGCGTCGTAACGCCCACCTTGCGCGACAGTCGCGTGAGCGCTTCGGCCCTCGAATTATGAAAGTGCAAGCCGACTTTGGACTAGTGGTGGATGCAGTGGAAGCACGCGCACGATTGGCTAGTGCCGTCATCTCGGACGCCGAGGCAGTGGGCTACCGCATCGTCCCCGGCTTCGTGGCCGCAGCGGACCAACACGCTTAGCCGTGGCAGACCAACCCAACTACTGCTCGACGCGATAGCAAGACGAGGTCAGACCGAACGGGAGAAGAACCCGACGATTCTGTTGGCGAGTCATCACCGCGTGTGGCGTATCGCTGTTCGCCGGTTTTCAAATAGGGTTCTCCTGTGCGGCTCATATCGTGGCCCGCCCGATACGCTTCGGGCAGCAAGGCCGTTTGCAAAGACGCCGTCTGTTCCTGGCATTGCTTCGGCGCGTAAGAGCAGACGCCACCAACAGGAGAGATATATGACTCCACCAGCACCGCCGCATGGATTCTCGACGCCTACCATCTTCAGGCGCCGAAAATCCAACCCCGCCCTTGACTCTCGGGGGAAGTCCTTGCAAACACTATCGGCCGTTCCTTGCCGCTCGCTGTGCGAATCGACCTGCCCATTGTCGCGAACGGTAGTAGGCGACCCACAACCGTCACTCGACCCAGCGACGCTTCGATGGCAGTTACCCGGCCACAACGGCCATTCGCTTGGACACGTCGGCGACGGATGCTTGGTGCGGATTCAACCGGTGGATCCAACGTGAAGGTCGAAGGCCTCCGACGGGCACCCCGATATGGCGCGTTCGCGTTTCTTGTCGGTCAGTTTCAGTTTCGGGGAAAACATCGTGTGAGGCCAGATTGATCGGTCTGACAAGATGTTCCATTGCTAAATTGGGTCAGGCCTGACCTTACGTCAGTTGTCGACGTCGAGCCGTCGCTGTATCGCGTAAGCCCGGCTGCGTCAGTCTGAGGACTTTCGCCATTGCTGTACTGAGTCATTCCGGCATCATCGGTGGTGGCCGACAACCAAACGCGTCCATAAAGCACTGTTGCCGCGCGTATGATGGCGCGCTTAAAACTACGAAGGCAGCGACGGCGACAAACATACGTTTCATATGAACGTCCTACGCTTGAAATGATATGAGTCGGGATACACGAGGGGTGGATAATTCGTCGTATGTTAGGTGTTTCGCGCGCATCTATCCAGTCTTATTGACCCGGCCAATGAGCGGGAGCATGCACAGGTAGTCCTGTTGATTTCCGCAGTTCCTTGACGAGTGATATGCCGAGGTTATCGGCGCGCACTACCTGAGCAAATCTAGCCCTCTCCTGGTTGCCCTGGGAATTCGCGATGACCACCAGGAGTGTTTATGTAAAAGAACCCCGTAGAATGTCGATAATTTTCTTGATCGACTGCTTTTGCTTTCCCGGTACTTGGGAGCGCGCACCCAAATCTACGACTTCTAGAAGTTTACGAACCTTATGCGGTGCGAACGAGCGATTTCAAGCCCCGACACGCTCTACTAGGTTGGCTCAAGGACAAGAGTTGATGGCGTGGCAATCAATCCAGCGCTCTATGGCGACTCCTTTTTTTCAGGATATGATACTTTCCAGAATTTCAAATCATCTGAAATACTTATCAATTTCACATACTCTCCTTTAACGACATACGTTTTAACCTTCGTTTCCGATGGCGTAGGATATAAGAAGGCTTTGTCGACAACTATCTGACGCTCGCCTTGGTGGGCGCCAACTTGTTTCCGGGTGAGAGGCACCGAGTAAGGGCCATAGAAAAAATCGCCCTTCGGGTTTTTCGTAACCTTTCACGTCAATACATCGTTGTAACTAACCAATTATGCGGAACCATCTTTTGCGCCGAAAAAGGAATAAAAGTGAATTTTTGCGAGTTGTCCGTCTTCGCGCACGTGTCCAGAAATATTTTCCTCCCTGTCCACGCTGCAATCGATTCGGTTCCCATTCTGCGTGATAAAGCAATAAGAGCCAGTCACTGTGCCGTCACGCGCTTCATTGAGCTTTATTTCAAAGGTTGAATACGGCTTGCTTGATCCTGTCACATACTCTGCGTATTCCCAATTGCCTGAAAATCTGCCCTCCGTCGCCCACGACACCGAATGAAAGAGCAGGGTGCTTACTACTAGCGTCAAAGGGATAGTACATTTACGCATGTTCATACTTGCACCTGTAAGCAATCATTCACTTGGTTCAACCACCCCTTAAGATTACCAATCTGACCGGCATCCTTGATCGCGATATTCGTGTAATATTGTCGCCTAATCGACGCTATATCCTGAAGCAATGCTTCTTGATCGGCAATGGAATTGATAGCATTGTCCGTTTGATTTCCCATACTGCCGTCCTCTACGATATTTGAATGATATCTGTGGTTTAACAGCCTTTGAATCTGAAAAGCGGCTCCACCAGAAGTTATGCTCCAGTCATAAAACATTAATGCCACACGTTCATCTTTGAAGCCACAGAAACCCTTCGGTTGCCAATAGGCTTCAGATAAATAACCTCGCTTGTTGTTCCGTCAAGTTTTTCAAGTTATCCAGCGTAGGGGCGACACCCACGTCTTCCTCTGCATATTTCTGCCATGTGAGCCACGCGATACCGTGATTGTCGGACTGCCCTTGTCATCGCTCCTATTAACGTATCCATCCTCATGTCTAGTAATGATTTTTGATATTTTCTTAAATCGGACAGCACAGTCACAACTTTCGATGAAATTCCCAACCAGCCCAATCGGATGGATGTGGAACACATCGGGACTGGCCGCTCAAATTCGCGATGACGACCAAGTGCGTCCGTCGCTTTGTCGGAAGGTGAGAATCCAAGGCGGGCAGGACAGTGCAAAAGATCAACTAGCAATACATCACTTTCTGGTCAGGTCTTTGTAGTTACTAACAGCGTCATCAATCGTCTTTTTGTCTTCATTATTCTTTCGCCAGTCCCGTTTATAGCTCTCGACAAACGGCTTCAGTTCCTTTATCGCACCCTTGATATCCCCCTCGACCCTCAAGTGCGACGCATCCTGATTAGCCAATCTCATAAAATAAAGGAAAGCCGTTTTGTATCTAACATCGCTACTCAAAATTTCTCGATAATTTCCAGAAAAATAGATACCGTCTGCGCACACACCATCAGTCTCAACGTTACCAACGCGTATTCTATCCAATAAGACATAGACGCCAACCCCCTTTCCTGCAACATCTTCGCCACTTACATCCATTATTTCGTTTCTTACCGGATCAAGGTCGCCCTCAAAGTAATTCGGCGACTTTTTTAACTTCAAGGTCGCTTTCGCAAAACAATCTCCTGCCGCGTCTGCGCCACGAGGAATCGCTCCCCCGGCGATCAAGAAAGATCGATCTTCGCCTACATCTATCAGCAGCGCTTCACCATTCTGGCCGTGATAGATCCTTACGGTAACTGCGAACGATGCTTGCGCGGCGCATAAAGTCACACTTGTGCATACAAGCCATTTAATAATCTCGTTCATTTTTCAATTCCTCCTGCGCTTTCTTCCTTTCTGTCATATACCTCCCCTCAATGTCATGGCTGCTCGGCAGAGGAATGAATAAATCGAATCATCCGTCCTTGAAAATTCGTCTTTTCGCGGCAGCGAATCCTGAATCGCTAGGGGTCACCTTCAGCCGCAGAGTTATTCATGCCGGTCCAAGACGGCGTTTTTCGGGGCGTAGAATTCCCCTCCGATAGGTTTTCTGATGACATGCCAAACCAGATGTCCGTCGCGCATTGTCACTTGGGCCTTCCCGCTTTTTGCGCCAAAAAATGACGAGAATCTGACTGTTGCCGATTGCCCCGTAGCATCGACATTTCCTTCAATGTTTGGATTTTCCTCGTCATCGCAATCAATTTTGTTGCCATTTTGCGCCACAGCGCAATATTGCCCACGAAGGCCGCCTCCCTGCTGTTTTAGCTTAATAGAAAACGTACTTGTACTTGGCGCGACATTCCAATCCCATGCACCCGAAAACGAATCGGCAAACGCATTAACGCTGTAAAAAAACGCAATAAACAGATAACAAAATGTGATTTTTTTAAAATTTTTCATATTGCTTTCTCGTTGAATTACCAATTATAGGTCAAGCATCGATTCACTCTCTTTAACCATCCATTCAGGAATTTGTGATTTTTGTTGGGCTTACCCTTGTCATAATATGCCAGAGACGTATAATATTGCTTGCGCGCTGCGCCAATTTTTTGCACCAGTCCCTCTTGGTCAGCGATAGCGTTGATCTGGTCAATAAACTGTTTCGACATGTGGTTGTCAATCGCAATAGTTTTGGAGTGGTCTGAAACAAGCAACTCCTGAATTTTCTTGATTGCCTTGTATGAAGTTATTGTCCAATCGTATACATTCAAGGCAGTTCTTTCATTGAAAAATCCACAGAATCCGCGCGGCTCCCAATATCGCTTTAAATAAATTACCTTGGCTTGATCATTAGTCAGCGATTTCAGATTAGCCAATGTCGGTTCCACACCTATATCCTCCTTGGCGTATGCTTGCCACGTCGCCCACGCAATTCCTTTATTAGTCGCGCCGCCCGAATCATTCGGATCGTCCACAAATCCGCCTTCATTAAGCAAAACGATCTTCGATATTTTTTCAAAACGGGCTTTGCAGTCGCATGTAGTACTTTGGAGAAAATTCCCCACCAGCCCGATCGGATGGATGTGGAACACATCGGGACTGGCCGGGAAAGGCTGGCTGACCTTGCCCTGCACCTCATTCCACCAGGCAAGTTTGCCGATGCGTTCGATTTCGGCCTCGTGATAGGGCGATGGCTCACCGCGCGCCAGCAACTGGGCGAGCAATTCACGATAGCTTTCTTCGCTGGCCCATTCGCTGCGGTGTCGGGGAATCAGGCGGGACGCGCGAAACCGCA